>NZ_JBHVHF010000401.1:0-6018 GCF_042800315.1 Streptomyces sp. NPDC057638 | reverse complement strand
ACGAGGGACCCCGTGCGCGCGACACGGGAGTCGTACGGGCGCGGGCACCCGGTCCGCAGGGGAGCGCGGAGGCGTCGGTACGGGAACGGGGACGCCGTCCGTACGGGAGCGGGGACGCGGTCCGTACGGAGGTGGGGAGGCGGTTCCTACGGAGGTGGGGGCGGCCTTCCCGGGGCACGCGGGCCCGCCACCGGGCCGTCCTGATCGCGCACGGGCGACGGCGTCAGCGGGTGCCGTGCGCGCCCCCGTTCACATGGAGCACCTGGCCCGTGATGTGGCGCGCGGCGGGCGAGGCGAGGAAGACGACCGCTCCGGCCACATCCGAGGGCGCCCCGGCCCGCCCGGTCTTGGTCGCGGCGACCAGCGTCTCCCGGCGCTGGTCGGTCATGCGGTCGCGGAAGAACTCGGTGTCGGCGATATAGCCCGGGGCGACCACGTTGGCGGTGATGCCACGGGGGCCGAGCAGTCCGGCGACCGAGAGGTTCCACGTCGTCAGGGCCGCCTTGGCCGCGCCGTAGGAACCCGCGCCGGTGTCGGCGGCGATCGACCCGATCTGGATCACGGCGCCACCGGGGGCGAGCCGCTGCTCCAGGGCCTTGGTGGTGAGGGCCGCGGTGAGGACGTTGGCGTCGAGATTGGCGCGGAAGTCGCGTGCGTAGGCGGCGAGGTCCGTGCGGCCGTCGGCGTCGAAGTCGGTGTTCCCGCCCGCGTTGTTGACGAGCACGTGCACCGGGTCGGGGAGGCGGTCCACCAGCGCCGCGACGGCCTCGGGGTCAGTGTGGTCGCAGACCAGGGGCTCCGCCCCGAGGGCCTTCGCCGCCTCCTCCAGGGGGTCGGCCCGGCGGCCGGTGATGAAGACCCGCTCGCCCGCCTCGGCGAAGTGGCGCGCGACGGCCAGGCCGATGCCCGTGCCTCCGCCGGTGACGAGGATGTTCCGTGTCATATCCTGGATCCACCTTGTTCATTGAGGTCTAAATTTAGGTCTGAATCTAGCAGGACGGAGTGGGGGCATGGCAAGGGCGTACGACGGGAACGTGCCCGCGCGGCGCGAGAGTTGGGGATCCGGTTCGCCCGGGGCGGGGGAGGGAGGCGCCTCCCCGGACACGGCCCAGGGCGCCCACCCGGGAGCGGCCCGGGGCAGCCGGATCGCCGCCGGGGCCGCGCTCGAAGCGAGGTCCGGAGTGGAGCCCGGAGTGGAGCCCGGAGTGAGGCCCGAGGCGACCGCCGAGGCCATCGCCGCCGCTTGGGCCCGGGAGCGGCCGGGCACCCCGGTCTCCTCGATCGGGATCGTCACGCCTCTGTGGCAGCTGGCCAAGCTCTTCGGGGATGACCGTCGCCGGGTCCTGGCCCGTGCCGGAGTGGACGCGGCCACGCTGGACCTGCTGAGTGTGTTGCGGCGGTCCGGTCCTCCGTACACGCTCACCACGCGTGAACTGGGGCGCCGTTCGCTGGTGACGGCCGGGGCGGTCTCGCAGCGGGTCGCCCGGGCCGAGCGGGAGGGGCTGGTGAGACGCGCTCCGGGGGAAGGGCGGCCGCGTACCGTCCAGGTGGCCCTGACCCCGGCGGGTCATGCGCTGGTGGAGGCGACGGTCGACGAGGTCCTCGGGCGTGAGGCGGAGCTGGTCCAGGGGCTCACCCCCGATCAGCGGCACCAGCTCGGCGAACTGCTGGCGCTGCTGTTGAGCGATGTGCAGCGGCGTACCGGTGAGGCCGGTGTGACGCACGTGGGCGGGAGCTGACCCGGACCCGACGCACCTCCGCTGCCCGCCCGGATGCCCGTCCGCCTGCCCGCCTGTCGGCCGGCCCTCCTCCGGCCCGTGTCCGCGCCCCCACCTCCACCCGCACCTCCACCCGCGCCGACACCCCCACCCCCACCCGCGCCGCGTCCGACCTGGCGGAATGACGGCGGGGGAGTGAACGGGACATGAACTTCCCGGTGGCCGCGCCCGGGTGCCCGAGCCGAAGCGGAATCCCCCTCACGCAGCGCGGAACCACCAGCTCCGGCAGGCGGCGGCTGTCCTGTCCCAGGCGCGGGCCCGGAGCGTGTCTCCGGTGGGACACGCGGAGATCACCAGGAACGGGCGATCGGGCGGCGCCGGTCCTGAGCCCCTTCCGGGCGGACCCCGGGGTGCCTCCAGTGCGCCCGTCGGCCCACCCGTACCGAGGCGAGCGGACCCGTGGCCGTATGGACGGGAAGTGAACGGGGCGTGCGTGCCCCCTTGTTCCCGGAGTTGAGCTGATCCACTATGGCGTGCGGTTCTTGACCCGTCCATGGCAACGGCTGGACGACGGCCTCAGCCCGGGGTGAGCCGCACCTGAACCACGCACGTTTCCTGCACGTCCCTCGGCGGACCGCGATCCGCCGCCAGCGCAAGAGGAGACACCGTGGCACGACGGACCAGACGGAACAGACCCCTGCGCACCCTGTGCGCCGCCCTGACCTCACTTCTCCTCTTACCCGTAGCCGGGGGGACGGCGCTCGCCGCGCCCGCGCCCCCCTCGTCCGACGGCGGCCCCACGGTCGCCGAGCGGAAGATCGAACCACGGCTGACGGCGGAGCTCGACGACGGCAAGGCCGTCTTCTGGGTGTACCTCGACAGCGAGGCCAACCTCACCGCCGCCAACCGCGCCAGCGGCAAGGCCGCCAAGGCGGAGGCCGTCTACGAGGCCAAGACGGAACACGCCCGGCGCACCCAGGCCGACCTGCTCAAGAGCCTGGACGCGGCCCGCGTCGAGTACACCTCGTACTGGATCGTCAACGCGGTCCGGGTCGTCGGCGGCCCCAAGCTGGTGAACAGCATCGCCGAGCGCGCCGAGGTCGCGCGCATCGACGCCGAGGACCGGATCACCCTCCCCAAGCCGATCCCCGGCGAGCGGGAGAACACCGTCAACGCGGTCGAGTGGAACATCGACCGCACCAAGGCCCCCCAGGTCTGGTCCCAGTTCGGGGTGCGCGGTGAGGGCATCGTCGTCGCCAACATCGACACCGGCGTCGACGCGAACCACCCCGCCCTGGACGAGCAGTACCGGGGACGGTCCGCGAGCGGCACGGTCAGCCACGACTACAACTGGTTCGACCCCGCGAACATCTGCGCGGGCAAGGCGCCCTGCGACAACAACGACCACGGCACCCACACCATGGGCACGATGGTCGGTGACGACGGCGCCGCGAACCAGATCGGTGTGGCGCCGGGCGCCAAGTGGATCGCCGCCAAGGGCTGCGAGTCCAGCAGCTGCTCCCAGCCGTCGCTGCTCGCCTCCGGGCAGTGGATCGTCGCGCCGACGGACCTCAACGGGCAGAACCCGCGTCCCGACCTGGCGCCGGACATCGTCAACAACTCCTGGGGCAGCGCGGCCCACAACCCCTGGTACAAGGAGATCGTCAACGCCTGGCGGACGGCGGGCATCTTCCCGGCCTTCTCCAACGGCAACGGCGGCCCCAACTGCGGCACCAGCGGCTCGCCCGGCAACTATGTGGCCTCGTACAGCTCCGGCGCGTTCGACATCAACAACAACATCGCGTCGTTCTCCTCGCGCGGCCCCGGTGACGAGGGCGGTATCAAGCCCAATATCGCCGCTCCCGGCGCCAATGTGCGCTCCGCCATCCGCAACGGCGCCTACGGCTCCTTCTCCGGCACCTCGATGGCCTCGCCGCACACCGCCGCGGCCGTGGCGCTGATCTGGTCCGCCGCGCCCGCCCTCCAGGGTTCCCTGGCGCAGACCGAGGCGCTGCTCGACCAGACCGCGATCGACGTGGACGCGCCCCAGTGCGGTGGCACCCCGGCGAAGAACAACGTCTTCGGTGAGGGACGGCTCGATGTGCTCGCCGCCGTCCAGGCCGCGCCGCGCGGACCGCTCGGCGCCCTCAACGGCACCGTGACCTCGGGCGGGACGCCCGTCGCCGGGGCCCAGGTCCTCGCCGACGGACCCATCGACCGCACCGCGACCACCGCCGCCGACGGCACCTACAGCTTCCCCACCCTCTCCGTCGGCTCCTACGCCGTCGCCGCCTCCAAGTTCGGCTACGGCAAGGTCACGGCCACCGTGGCCGTCACCGAGGGCGCCACGGCCACCCAGGACTTCTCGCTGGCCCAGGCGCCGTCGGCCCGGGTCACCGGCACGGTCAGCTCCGCCAGCGGGCCCGCGGCGGGTGCCGAGATCACCGTCCTGAACACCCCGGTCACCGCGACCGCCGACGCCCAGGGCGCCTTCGAGGTGACCCTGCCGCACGGCGAGTACCAGCTGCGGGCCACCCATGGCTCCCGCTGTGTCAGCCCGGGCAGCGCGCTCGTCAGCGTCACCGGCGACACCACGGCCGCCATCACCCTGCCCGAGCGCACCGACACCTTCGGCTACGCCTGCCTCGGCGGCACCCGGGCCTATGTCCCCGGTACCACCAAGCTGGCGCTGACCGGTGACTCGGCCACCGAGCTGGTGCAGCTGCCGTTCGCCGTGCCGCTGTACGGCCGCAACTACACCGCCACCCATGTGGGCACCAACGGAACCGTCAGCTTCGGCGGCGCCCACACCAGTGACAACAACGTCCAGATCCCGGCCACCGCCACCCCGAACGCGGCGCTCTACCCGTTCTGGGACGATCTGCTGGTCGGCGGGGACGGCGGCATCTACACCGGTGTCGTCGGCACCGCGCCGCACCGGGCCTTCGTGGTCGAGTGGCGCGATGTCGTCCACTGGGCGCAGCAGGGCGAGCGCTTCTCCTTCTCGGCCGTGATCGGCGAGGACGGCCGTGTCTCGTACCACTACAAGGGAACCGCGGGCACCGGGTTCAAGAACGGCTCCGGCGCCACCATCGGGATCGAGAACGCGACGGGTACCGACGCGTTCTCCTACTCCTTCAACCAGGCCGCGCTCAGCGACGGGCTCTCCGTCTCCTTCCGCACCACCAAGAGCGGTGTGCTGCGCGGCCAGGTGCTCGACGCCAACGACACCAAGGGCGTCGGCGGGGCCACGGTCACCGTGGGCACCGGGCCGACGGCGACGACCGCGACCACGGCGGCGGACGGCACCTATGTGGTGCAGACCGCGTCCGGTGACCACCCCGTGACGGTGACCGCCGCCGCGTACGAGGAGAGCGCCGCCACGGTCACCCTCGGGGCCGACGCGGTCGCCGAGCTGAGCCACTCCCTCAAGACCGGGCGGGTCGCGGCCAGCGGCTCCGGGGTCGAGATCGTCGCCCCGGCGGAGCAGCGGCGCACCCGGTCGCTCGACCTGTCCAACACGGGCTCGCCGACCCCGTACACCCTCACCGAGGACGCGTCCTGGCTGACCGTCACCCCGGCCGCCGGGGAGCTGGCGAACGGGGCGAGGCAGCCGCTGTCGTTCGCGGTCGACACGGCGGGGCAGGCACCCGGCACCGTGCTGACGGCGAGCGTACGGATCGAGTCGCGCAGCGGACGCTCGCCGGTGCTGACCGTGCCGGTCAAGGTGGTCGTGCCGCGCTACCAGGTCGCCGTGGACAGCGGCGCCGGCGGCGGCTCGGTGGACCGCTTCGGCGACAGCTGGACCCCGGACAAGCGGTACGCGGCCGGATCCCACGGCTACCAGGGCACCACCTCGACCAGGTCCACCACCCGTGCCATCACCGGCACCGAGGACCCGGCGCTCTTCCGCACCGCGCGCGAGGGCCTGTACGAGTACCGCTTCGACACCGTCCCCAACGGCGTCTACACGGTCGAGCTGGGCTTTGCCGAACTGTCGGGCACCCGTCCCAACAGCCGTGTCTTCGACGTCCTCGCCGAGGGGGTCGAGGTCCTGCCGTCCCTGGACATCGCCCTGGAGGCGGGCTCGTACGCGGCGGTCCAGCGCACCTACACCGTGACGGTGACGGACGGGACGCTGAACGTACGGTTCATCGCCCACAAGGGCTATGGGAAGCCGCTGCTGAACACGCTGCGGGTGACCGAGCGGCCCGACAAGACCTGACCGGCCGCGCACCCCGGCACGGGGTGACAGGCCGGTCCTGACGGGCCCGGTGCCCGGGACGGCCGTGTCCCGGAC
>NZ_JBHVHF010000400.1:0-6034 GCF_042800315.1 Streptomyces sp. NPDC057638 | reverse complement strand
TACAGATCCCGCGCGTCCCCGAGCCGGCCCTGCGGGCGGGTCCGGCCGGGACCGGAGGTGAGCGTGGCCGTGGCCAT
The DNA here is from genome assembly GCF_042800315.1 of Streptomyces sp. NPDC057638. Classification (NCBI taxonomy): domain Bacteria; kingdom Bacillati; phylum Actinomycetota; class Actinomycetes; order Kitasatosporales; family Streptomycetaceae; genus Streptomyces; species Streptomyces sp. NPDC057638. The sequence continues at coordinate 5,957 of NZ_JBHVHF010000400.1, read as the reverse complement.
GAGGTCGGGCATCTGGGGTTTCCGGTTCCGGGTCATCCGGCCTGGCCGGCCGGGGCGAGCGGGGTGCGGGCGAACTGCACGGCGACGGCGAGGGCGATGAGGACCACCGGGCCCCACAGCCACCAGCGCGGCAGACGGCCGGGCGCGAGCGCTCCGGTGAGCGTGACGGCGAACGCCTCGGCCGCCACGGCGACGACCGTGCCCAGACGGACCGAGTGGCGGCCGGTCAGGCCCGATACCGCGGGGCCGCTGTCACCGACGACGCTCGTGAGCAGTGCGGCGCCCGCGGTCAGGTGCAGCACGGTGAGAACCAGGACCCCTGCCGTGGTGGCCGGGGACCAGCGGCCGGGCGCCGGGACCTTGGGGCGCACCGGACCGTTCTCGCCGCCGGGCCGGGCGCGAGTGGAGGTGGAGGAGGTGGTGGTCGGGTTCATGAGATGGGGTTCCGTCCCGGAGGAACGTCGGGCTGCGGCTCCAGGTGTACGGGGAGTTCGCGGTGGCCGTCGGAGATGAAGCTGGGCAGGGGCCGCAGGTCGGCGGCGGGGACGGCGAGGGCGAGGCGGGGGAAGCGGCCGAAGAGCATCCGCAGCGCGGTGTCGGCTTCGAGGCGGGCGAGCGGCGCGCCGAGGCAGAAGTGGACGCCGTGCCCGAAGGAGAGATGGGCCGGGTTCTCGCGGTGGACGTCGAAGACGTCGGCGGTGGGCCCGTGCCAGTGGGGGTGGGTGCCGGCGGCGCCGTAGGAGGCGAGGATCGCCTCCCCCTTCCGGATGGTCACCCCGTCGCCGGGCAGGGGTATGTCCTCGATGGCGTAGCGCAGCGGCAGATGCGCGACCGGGGCGCGGAGGCGGAGGGTCTCCTCGACCGCGCTGCTCCACGTCGCGGCGCCGGTGCGCAGGTCGGCGAGCTGGGCGGGGTGGGTGAGCAGCGCGGTGATGGCCTGGTCGATCAGGTTGACGGTGGTCTCGTATCCGGCGCTGATGACGAGGAGGAGCGTGTCGAGGAGCTCGTGGTCGGTCAGCCCCGTGCCGTCGCCGTCGGTGTCCCGGGCACGGATGAGGCGGGAGGTCAGGTCGTCGCCGGGGGCGGCGCGCTTCGCGGCGAGCAGGTCGGCCAGGAGTTCATAGAGGGCTTTGGCGTTGGCGTCGGACTGCTCGGGGGTGAGGGTGGTGTCGAAGACGCCGTCGACGATGCGGCGGAGGTCGCGCCCGCCGAACTCGGCGGGCAGGCCCATGAGGTGGCCGATGACCCGGATCGGCAGGGGGGCGGCGAACCGCTCGCGCAGATCGGCGGCCTCGCCGACGGGGGTGGTCGCCGCGAGGGTGTCGAGGAGTTCGCCCGTGATCCGCTGGATGTCCGGGGCCAGGGCCTGGATGCGGCGGGCGGTGAACGCGGGCGCGACCAGGCGGCGCAGCCGCTGATGATCGGTGCCGTGGGCGGTGAACATGTTCTCCACCGCGACCCACAGGCTGAGCGGCCAGCGGCGGCCGATGACCTCGTTGCGCTCGGGCCAGTGCCGGCGGGCGTCCTTGGAGACCCGCTCGTCCAGGAGCAGGTCCTTCAAGAGTGCCGGGTGGGTGACGGCCCACGCCCGCACCCCGAGAACGTCGACCTGGGTGAGCCGTCCGCGCTCGCGCAGGGCGGCGTCCTCGCCATGGCGGTCGCGGCCGGCGGGGTCCAGGACCAGGACGGGAACCTGCGACTCCATCACCGTGGTGTCTCCTTCTCCAGGGCGTCGGTGGTGCGGGGGGAGGGGGTGAAGCGGACCGGCAGGGCGGCGAGGGCGCGGTGGAACGGCCCCGGGCGCCAGACGAGTTGGCCTGCGGGCACGGCCAGGGCGAGGTCGGGGAGCCGGTCGATCAGGAGGCTGAGGCCGGTGAGGGCGATCAGGTAGGCCGGGTCCCGGGCCGGGCAGGCGTGCGGGCCGATGCTCCAGGCCAGATGGGAGCGGTTGCCCGCCCGCTCCTCGATGCCGGCGGCGACGGCCGGGTCGTTGTTCGCGGCGGCCATGCTGATGACGACGGGCTGGTGCGCGGGGAAGACGTGCCCGTCAACCGTGACCGGCTCGGGCGGATAGGTCAGGCAGTAGTTCGCCATCGGCGGGTCGGTGGCCAGGGTCTCGTCGAGGGCGTCGGCGACGGTGAGGCTCCCGGACAGCACGTCCCCGGAGAAACGGGGGTCGGTCAGCATCCGCGCCAGGGCACTCGTGATCAGGTTGACCTGCGGTTCGATGCCCGCCCCGTACAGGGTGACGAGCTGCTGGATCATCTCGGCGACGGTGAGGCCCGCGGGGTGGGCCAGCAGCCGGGAGGTGACGTCGTTCCCGGGCTGCCGCGTCCTGAGCCGGACGAGTTCCTCTAAGGCGCCGGTGAGCATCTCGGCGCCCTGGTGGGCGTCGACTCCCTCGAAGATCTGTCCCATGCCCTTCGCCACCCGCCGGCCCAGGTGGGGCGGGCAGCCCAGAAGTGCGTTGAGGGTCTGGAAGGTGAGGGGGAAGGCGTACCGGGCACGCAGGTCGACCCCCGTGGCGCCTTCGGCGCCGATGTCGTCGAGGAGGTCGGCGGCGATCCGCTCGACCGTGGCTTCCAGGGCGTGGAGGTCCTCGGGGGCCAGGCTCTCGACGGTCGCCGCCCGGTAGCGGGCGTGCGCGGTCCCGGCGGAGCGCAGCGCGTTCGGTCGCCACTCGATCATCGGCAGGACGGGGCAGTCCGCCGGGACGCCGCGCTGCCACACCCGCGGGTCCGCGGGGAAGGCGGCCGGGTCGTTGAGGATGCTGACGGCCTGGCGGTAGCCGATCACCAGCGTCGCCGGGACGCCGGGGGACAGCTCCACCGGGACGAACGGGCCGTACGCCTCGCGCATCGCCCGGTAGGCGGCGTGCGGGTCGGCGGCGAAGGACGCCGCGTACAGCGGGACCCGGTCGCCTGTGTCCGGCAGTCCGGCGGGCGGGCGGGAGCGGAAGGTCATGAGCGGGTCTCCAGGGTGTGGAGGTAGGCGACGAGGGTGATCAGGGCGTCCACGGCCGAGCCGCGGTCGCGGGCGTCGCAGGAGGTCAGCGGCACCTGCTCGGGCAGGTCGAGGGCCTCGCGGACCGCGTCCGGCGGATAGCGGACGGCGCCGTCGAAGGTGTTGACCGCCACCGCGAACGGCAGCCCGAGCCGCTCCACCGCGGTGAGGGTGTCGTCGGCCCGCTCCAGATGGCGGGTGTCCACCAGGACCAGCGCGCCGAGCGCACCCCGGGCCAGGGCCTGCCACAGGGGGCGGAACCGGTCCTGGCCCGGGGTGCCGAAGAGGTAGAGGACCAGGTCGTCGGTGAGGGTGAGGCGGCCGAAGTCGAACGCGACCGTGGTGCGAGTCTTGTCCGGGGCGCCGGTCAGGTCGTCGGTCCCGGCCCCGGCCTGCGTGAGCGTCTCCTCCGTGCTCATCGGCGCGATCTCCGACACGCTGGCGACGAGCGTCGTCTTGCCCACCGCGAACGGTCCGGTGACCAGGATCTTCGCCGACCGGGTCACCGTCGCGGGCACGAAGGCGACCTGCTCACAGAGCGCGGAGTCCACGCAGTACCTCCTGCAGAAGGGATTCGTCGGGGCGGGCGGCCGGGGCGGGGACGGCGAGCAGCCCGCCGTCGATCAGGTCGCCGACCACGATCAGGACCACGGACAGCGGCAGCGCCAGATACGAGGCGAGCTCGGCCGGGGACAGCACGCCCTGCCAGCACAGCCCCAGCACCGCCCGAGCCTCCGGGCTCCGGGACGGGTCCGCGGCCTTGGCTTCGGGCGAGGCCACCAGCAGCGCCGCCATGTCCACCTCGCGGCGCGGGCAGGTCTGTCCGCCGGTCCGCACGTACGCCCGCACCAGCTCCCGTCCGCGCCGCGGGGTGGTCATGACCGGCCGGGACCGTCGGCGCGGCGGGGCGGGGCGGAGAGTATGGGACCGACCTGCGCCGCCAGCTCGTTCATCCGGTGGGCGACCACGTCCACCTCGACCTCGTGGGCCGGGCCGGTCACCACCGCCAGCGCCGTCTGCTCGCCCGCGGCGCTCAGCAGCAGCATCCCCCCGTCGTATTCGAGGAGCTGCTGGCGCAGCCCGCCGCCAACGAGATGGGACTGGGCGCGGCCCAGCGACCACAGGCCCGAGACCGCCGCGGCGAGCGCCTCCGCGTCGTCGCGGGAGATGCCGTCGGTGTGGCTGAGCACGAGCCCGTCGGTGGCGGCCAGCGTCGCCGACACCACCCCCGGGGAGACGAGCTGGTCCAGCAGCCAGACCAGCTGCTGGCGGGTGTCCTTCGGAATGCTCGTGAGCAGGGTCATCGCGTATTTCCTTCCGGAAGAGCGGGGGATTGCGCGGCGGCCCGCCCGGTGCGGGTCCCGCGGGTCCAGCCGGCCAGCACCGACGCCGTGCCCGGCGCCGGCACGGGTTCCTCGGCCGTGGGGGCGGGCAGCTCCGGCGCGGCCCGGCGCCGCCTCGGCAGCCCGTGCACCGTCGCCGGGGCGGGTTCGGCAGCGACCGGAGCGACCGGCGCCTCGGTCACGGCGGTCAGCAGCGCGTCCGGGACGAACACCGTCACCCTCAAGCCGCCGTACGGGCTCGCCCCCGCCACCCGGACCCGGAAGCCGTACCGCCCCGCGAGCGCCGCCGCCGCGTACAGCCCCGTCCGCGGATGCGGGCCCAGCCGGTGCAGATCGGGCACCCCGCCGGCAAGGATCCGCTCCGTGGCCGCCAGCTGCTCCGGGCTCATCCCGATCCCGGCGTCGTCGATGACGAGGGTCAGCCCGGCGTGCCCGCGCTGGAAGCCGACCTCCACGGTCGAGGTCGGCGGCGAATACTGCAGGGCGTTCCCCAGCAGCACCGCCACGGTGTGCACCAGCGGCTCCACCGCCCGGCTCACCACCGCCACATCAAGTTGCTGGGCCCGCACCCGCGGGAAGTCCCGCACCCGGCCCATCGCCCCCCGTACGACCTCCCCGACCGGGGTGGCCGGCCAGTTCTGCCCCGGCCACCCCCCGCACAGCACCAGGAATGACCGTGCCTTCAGCGTCATCTGCTGCGCGGTGTGGTCGATCCGGGTCAGCGTGGCGAACGCGGCTCCGCCCCGGTGCTCCTCCAGGGCCCGTGACACCGTCTGGCCCAGCGTCGCCCCGGCGCTGACCACCGCTGTGGCGAGCGCCCGCACGGCCGCCCGGGTCGCTTCCTGGACCTTGCGATCCGCGCGGTCCGCAGCCGCCCGTTCCGCCCCCGCCTGCGCCTCGCGCACCGCGACGGTGACCCCGGCGGAGACCGAGGCGAGATCCCGGCCGAACGCGGTGTTCTTCAGGGCCTCGGGGACCTCGAACACCACCGACGACGGCCCGCCGCCGGGATCCAGGGCGGCGGCCAGATGCGCCACCGCACGGTCCCGGGCGCTCCGTTCGCCCTCCAGATGGGAGATGCGGCGCCGCAGGCGGCCCGTCGTCCGTATCCAGCAGCACCCCAGGAGCACCGCCGTCGCGGCGAGCCCGGTCATCACCGCGGCCTCGGCCAGATCAAGGTTCATCACGTCGCGTCACGATCCACAGGAAGACAAAGAAGGAACAAAGGAATATTCAGGGCGGGTTGGGGGTGCGGCAGACCCCGGAGGGTCCGCACGAGGGAGATGAGGAGGCCGCCGGGGCGCGCCCCGGGCCCGTGCCCACGGGGGGAAGGCTCCGAGACCGGGGGTGGTCCGTGCGCCCCGGCGACCCGTCACAGGGAGGAACAGCCAGGCCGGGAAACCGCCCGGCCGGCCGTCACCTCCGGTCTTCGCCGCCTCGCCCACCGGACCGCAGCCCCGCGACCGGGGCGCGGCGGCCGGCCGCTGGAGCGGCGTGCACCGGCAGGCGCCGTGTCCACCGGCCGGGTCCACGCGTCCCGGACCGGAGCAGCGGCCGCCTGCCCGCGGTGCGGGCGGTGGCGGTGCGGGAACGGCGTCATGGACCCAGGAC
>NZ_JBHVHF010000399.1:0-6069 GCF_042800315.1 Streptomyces sp. NPDC057638 | reverse complement strand
GTGTCCACACGGTCGGCGGGCCGGGGGCCGGCGCGGGGCTCTGGGAGACCTCACCCCGCGCCATCCGTCGAGGGCGGTCATGCCACTGACGTCCTCGAAGAAAGAGAGCGGCCACCGAGGAATCTAGGCCCTCCGCGGTGCTCCGGAGCCGCCCTTCCCGCGCTGTTGACGCCCTTCTGACGTCTTCTTGGCGCCCGTTCCGCGGGGCCGCTCCAGCCCTGGTGGCGACTCCCTTCACCGGAATAGATGCCTCCGTCGGGGTTCTCCGGGAGGCTGCCTCAGGCCCGCCACCTGGGCACGTCACGGCACTGATCCCCGTACCTCATGTCGTCCGTATGGACTGCGTCAAGACGTTCTCGACCAACCCGGGACCACCTCGCCCAGGCGGGAGAGTGGACCCACGGAGTCACGCGTGCCCGCCCTGCCGAAGCGAGGCCGGAAAGCGTCCTTCGAGAAGCACCCGGCGAGGCAGAGGGAGTTGAACGCGGCATGGGCGTCGAGAACGTCGTGGGGATCATCATCGCCGTATCGCTGGTCGGCTATCTGGTGGCCGCCTTCCTCCACCCGGAGAAGTTCTGACGGTTGGGCCGGAGCTGGCTTCCAGACGAGGTCGGACGCGCCCGCCACGGTGATGGGCGACCGTCCCGAGACACCCCGCTTCCGCACCCCGGCGACGCCCTGCCAACCACCCTGAAGCCGACACGGCCTGCCGCGTCGGCCGAGCGAACGATCTCCGGCCGACCGAGCGTTCTCCGAGCCGGGTGAGCCGTCCTCCGGCCGGGCGCGGGCGGAACGCAGGAAACGCGTGAGGCGTACCGAGCGTACGGAGCGGGGAAGCGAGCAGCGCGTGCGGAGCGGATGTAACAAGCACCCACGATCCGGTCCCGACGCAGGAACCACCCCCTCACCCACACGCCCCTCTGAGCTCGTTTGCCCCATTCATCCACCTGCCGGAATCGCCCGCGGACCATTTGTCGCACCTTCCGGATATCGACAGCACGCGCCGACTCCCAGCATGATCGAATGCCCGTTCGGCAATGGGTGGCCGGTAAAGCTTTGGGAGTGAAGTGATCCTTACAGGCTCAGCCATACAGAGAGCAGTGGACGCTGGCGACATATGCATCGACCCGTTCGAGCCGTCGATGACGAACCCGAACAGTCATAACTACCGGCTCTCGCCCGTCCTCAGGGTCATAGCCGATGAGGTCGCGAATCCTAGATCGCAACCAGAACTCGAAGAGATTCATATTCCAGAAGATTCCGGTTATGTGCTGCATCCGGGGCGGGTCTATCTGGGAACGACCATGGAGCGCATCGGCAGCGACCACTATGTGCCGAGCCTTATCGGCCGGTCCTCCCTGGGTAGGCTCGGTATGTTCCTTCAGATATCGGCTGACCTCGGCCAGCTCGGTGCGGTGCATCAGTGGACACTTGAAATCGTTGCTACGCAGAGCATTCGCGTCTATTCCGGAATGATTGTGGGACAGGTCAGTTTCTGGCGCCCCAGTGGTGGGAGGATTCCCTACCAGGGGCACTATGGGACCCGATCGGACCCGGCGCCCTGGAACCCGAAGATCGCGACTGGTCTTGCCCAGACTGTGAGAGGTGGAGCGTCGTGATCCTGACCGGTCCCGAGATAGCGAGACAGGTGGACGCCGGGCGTATCCGGATCGATCCTTTCGATAAGTCCCAGCTGAGCCCGAACAGCTATGATTTCCTGCTTGGCCGGGAAATCTGCTGGTATGAGGAAGAGGTGCTGGACTGCCGGCGCGAGAACAGGGTGACATACGCGCCGATTCCGGACGAGGGCATGACACTCAGGCCTGGCAGGATATATCTGGCCGGTACCGCGGAGCGTATGGGGAGCGAATTCTATGTCCCCATCATCCGGGCCCGGTCGTCCATCGCCCGCCTCGGGCTCTTTGTCCATGTGACGGCGGATCTGATCGATATTGGTTCCATCAACAACTGGACGTTGCAACTCCATGCCGTTCAGCCGGTGACCGTATATCCCGGAATGAGGATTGGGCAGGTCACCTTCTGGTGCACCGAAGGAGAGATCAAGCTCTACGACGGAAAGTACCAGCACTCGACACGGCCGATGCCCTCGATGATCCATCGCGACTTCACCGCTGTCTAGTCAGATGAGCGCTTCCCTGTCACACCCTGTGGAAACCGGAGATTCGGCTTGACCAGGCTACGTGTTGCGACCGGTATCGACCTGCCGCTGGCCCCGTCGGCGGGTAGTCCTATCCTGTGCAGCGATGTCTATGGACGCTTACGAGACAGGGTCGACTCCACCTTTTTCTGCCTGCCGCCGACAGCGGAGGAATGGGATCACGGATTCTCACGCATCGCCGTATGCCAGACACCGAAGAAGCCGTACGGCGCGGAGTTCTCGGCGTATGTGGAAGGCCTGACCCAAGAGGTACGACGGGAATTGTCCAACTCCCCGTACGACCTGATCCACGCCCAGCATCTCGGGTACGGGCTCAGTCTCGCCTTCTGTCGCGCGGGGTCGGGTCTGCCGATCATCTCGATCGCCCATGGCACCGATGTCATCGACTCGCTGACCTGTGACCAGGCCGCGGACGCCCTGCGGGAGATCGTCGAGAGCAGTACGGCGGTCGTCGTGCCCAACGAGGCCATGAGGGAGTATGTGGTCTCCATCGCGGGCGCACAGCCCGACGGGCGCATCGTGACGCTGCCCTGGGGGATCCCTCTGGAGGGAGTGGGCGCGCACGCGGCGCCCCGGGACGACGGTGAGCCCCTGAGACTGCTGCACGCGGGTCGCCTCGAGCCGGTCAAGAGCCCGGTGACCGCCGTGGAGAGTCTGGCTCACATGGCGAGTCCACACACTCTGACGATCGTCGGGGGCGGCAGCGAGCTGGAATCGCTGATGCGGCGGGCCGCGGCTCTCCGCCTTCTCGACCGGGTGACGTTCAAGCCCTTTATGTCGCGTCAAGAGCTGTGGCGTGAGTTCTCGCAGCATGACATGTTCCTCTTCACGACGACGGGCGTGGAGGCATTTGGATTGGTGACGGTTGAGGCGCAGGCCCATGGACTTCCCGTCGCCTACGGGGACGTGGACGCCATGGGCGAAACACTCGGCCTCGGCGGAATCCCCTACCCCGCGGGCGATGCCAGGGCGCTGGCCCGTGTGGTCGACCAACTGGCCCGGGATTCCACGACCCGGCGCAAAGTATCGGCCATCGCGATCGAGAACTCCGCCCGGTTCAGTGTCGATCTGACGAGCGGCCAGCTGTTTCACCTCTCAACACAGGTGGCACAGGGCTCGTTCTGAGCCTATGAGGGCCCCGCCGAAGGCGTCTGACTCGCCTGGCCATGACCATCCATGACCAGGCATAGGCGCCTTTTGGTCATTGCATTGACACGTCTGCGCGGACAAGGCTACTGTCCAGGCCGGTTGCCGACCGGGGAGCGGTTTGAGTGACAGGGCTGAGTTCCGCGTTCACGTCACAGGTGACGTCCTTATTCGCTGGAAACATCAGGACGTCCTTACCGGTCATCGCCGCCGGCGGGGCTTCGTCGATAATGTTCACCCTGCTTCCGGTATTCATTATCGAGGTGTTGGGTGAGACGCACTCATGGATCGGCGGTTACTTCACCGCCGTCACCTTCACTTCCATCCCGGTCACGCTCCTTCTCGGCAGGCTGGCCGACCGCATAGCGCACAAACGGGCGCTGGGACTGTGTACAGCGACCTGGATCGTCCTCGGCTGCGTCCTGGTCGTCTCTGTCCAGTCGATCGGTCAGCTGGTGATCGTCGGAATCGTCTTTCTGAGCCTCTTCGAGGCACTGAACGCGCAGATTTTCGCCATCGGAAGATCGGCCGCCGCCTCCGAGGCGGAGGAAATCGCCGTCACCACATCCATGCGGACCGCGTACGCCCTGGGATATGTGGTGGGTCCGATGATCGGGGCTCTCCTCACCGCGACGCTGGGCATTCGGCTGGCCTTGGTGAGCTGCGCGGTCCTGTTCGGTTTGGCCGCCCTGACCTTCTGTGTGAAGCGCGTCAGTGTATCCAGGGCCGACGACGAGGACACGGTGGCGGTACGCGGCGACGCTCCCGGTCAGCATGCCGGTTTCGCTTTGGCTGCCCTCTGTCTGACCCTCACGACGCCCATCGTCCGGTCGGCGTTCCTGGTGGTGCTGGCGACTTCCGTTCTCGATATCCCACTCGACCGTGTCCTGCTCATCCTCGCTGTCGCTCCACTGGCCGAGCTCTTCCTGATCCCCCTGTGCGGTTCGCTCGCCCTTCGCTGGGGTCCGGATCGTGTCGTCCTCCTCGGCTGCGCCGCCGCGGTCTTCGAGATGGGGTGTCTCGCCCTGGTCACCTCGCTGTGGCAGATAGCGCTGCTCCAACTGGTCGGCGCGTTTGTCGTGGCGGCGGTGATGAGCGTCGGTATGGCCATGGTGCAGGGACTCTTCTCGGGCCGCCCGGCCTTCGGTACGAGTGCCTTTCTGGCGACGAGGTCCGTGTCCAGCCTGATGGGGAACCTCGGGGGCGGTGTACTCGCCGGGGCGCACGGTCTTCGGTGGGTGTTCGCCGGAGCCGCCGCCCTCGCGCTGATCGGCACCACCGTGATGTCCATGCGCCTGATGCCGCGGCGCCCCCGTACGGCGTACACGGAGAGCAGTCCCCACCACGAGAGCGGAACGCGGCATGTGTCCGGCTGACGTCTCCCCTCCCTCCCTCGCCGCCGGTGCCCCTTCCCCCGGCCAGGACCCGACGGCCTGTCGCCCGGGTGCGCCGCGGTCGGCACGAGGGCCCGTACGGGGGCAGTGAGCGCACGGCCTTCTCGCCGGGTTTTCCGCATGGTCCCGATCGAAACGGAGACGCAGTGGTGGACACGCTCTCTACGCTCAGCGACGGCAAGCTCGGCAGCCTTGAAGCCGAGATCTACCGCCGGGCCTCGAACGTCGATGTCTTCGACCCGATGGATCCGTCCCATATCGGTCCCTCGGCAAACCAGGAGGAAGTCGGCCGAGCCGTCGCCTTCTTGGCCGAGTTCCAGCTACTGAGACCGGCCCCGGGCTATCCAAGGGGGTATGTGGCGGTGCCACCGGATGTGGCACGCCACCGCTATACGCACGGCATGATCAACCAGGCGCTGGACATCCAGTCCCGGATCGACCGGGCCTGGGACGCCTTCTCCGTACTCAAGGAGCAGGCCCCGCGTGAGGCGCCGTGCAGGGCGGGTGCCGAAGACGTGGAGAGCATCGAGAGCTGGGCCCGCGCCCAGGAGTTGGCGCAGCGATACGCCGTACGGGCCAGCGAGGAGATCAGGATCTCGCAGCCCGGCCGATCCCCCCGGATAGCCGACTCCTGGCCAGTGATGGAGCATCTCATCGACGCGCTGGCACCCGGCGTGCGACTGAAGGTGATCCTCCACGGCGCCGCCCAGTTCAACCCCGACCTGGTCGAGTTCGCCAACAGGGCCCACCATGACACCGGCGCCGAGTTCCGGACCCTGGTCGAACCGATGCCGTGGCTCGTCTCGTTCGATTCCAAGACACTGTTCGTGCTGTCGGCCCAGGAGGGACAGCAGGTCACCGTGGTACGTAACGCCAGTGTCAGCGGCTTCGCGGCCGCCAGTTTCGACACGTCCTGGTCCATCGCCGACCGTATGTCCACCCAACTGGGCCCGCGGGAGGCCTTCGCGTTATCGCGGGGCATCAAGTCGCATATCGTCTCCCTGCTGATCCAAGGGGAGTGCGACAAGGCCATCGCGAAGCGGGTCGGCCTGTCGGTCCGCACCTGCCAGCGCCACATCAGAGAGATCATGGACTCCCTGGGCGCGAGATCCAGGATCCACGCGGGATACATCCTCCGCGAGAACGTGATGACCTAACGATCACCACCCCCACCCGGCCCCGTGATCCACTCCAGCACAGCCGTCACCGGCAGAGCCCGACCGCCGCCGAATCCCCCAGCGCCCCGGACCACAACCCATGAACATGATCACCACCGCTCCCCAGCCACCGAGACGGCGATCACACGGTGAGCCACGCACAACGAATCAAGGGCACCGCGTCGCATGACGC
>NZ_JBHVHF010000398.1:0-6087 GCF_042800315.1 Streptomyces sp. NPDC057638 | reverse complement strand
GGACCCGGGTCGTCTCCTCCGGGCTCCTCGACCGACCGCCGTCGGCGGTCCCCGACGGGCCTGGGCCGGTGCTCCTGATGTCGGTGGGGGCACCGGCCCAGGTCCTCGCTCACCCACACCCACCGCCGCGCCCGCGCGGCCACCTCGCGGACCTCGCCCCAGCCCGGCTCAGTGGCCGCTCTCCGTCGGCGGCCGGCCGGGGGCACCCTCCGCCGGGGTCACCGTCCCCGTGGGCCGCAGCACCCGGTCGAGGAAGATCCGGGTGCGCTCCTCGCGCGGAGCGGTGACGACCCGGGCCGCCGGACCCTCCTCGGCCACCAGCCCCTCGTCCAGGAAGACCACCCGGTCGGCGACCTCGCGCGCGAAACCCATCTCATGGGTGACGACCATCATCGTCATCCCCTCCGCCGCCAGCAGCCGCATCACGGCCAGGACCTCGCCGACCAGCTCGGGATCGAGGGCGGAGGTGGGCTCGTCGAAGAGCATCACCTCGGGTTCCATACAGAGCGCGCGGGCGATGGCCACCCGCTGCTGCTGACCACCGGAGAGCCGGGCCGGATGGGTGTCGGCCTTCTCGGCGAGGCCGACCCGGGCCAGATGGTCCCGGGCCACGGCCGCCGCGCGCCGCCGGTCCCGGCGCAGGACGCGCCGCTGCGGCAGGGTGAGGTTCTCGGCCACAGTCAGGTGTGGGAAGAGGTGGAACTGCTGGAAGACCATGCCGATACGGCGCCGGACCGCGTCGATGTCCACGTCCGGGTCGGTGACCTCCGTACCTCCGACGACGACCCGGCCCCGGGTGGGCACCTCCAGCAGGTTCACACACCGCAGCAGGGTGGACTTCCCCGAGCCGGAGGGCCCGATCACACAGACGACGTCGCCCCGGGCCACCTCCAGATCGATCCCGCGCAGCACCGGAGGCCCGCCGAAGTCCTTGTGGAGGCCCTGGATCTCGATCTCCGGCGCCGCGCCGATCCCCGTACGGTCGGCCCGGTCGGTGCGGTCGGCCCGGTCGGCCCGGTCGGCCCGGTCGGTGCGGTCGGTGCGGTCGGAGGCGTCGGCGCGGTCGGTGTGGCCTGTGCGGTCGGAGGCGTCGGCGCGGTCGGCGTCGTGGTCCCGGATCGTCATGTGTGTCACGCCCCCTTGGCGGCCTTGGCCTCCAGACGGCGCACCACCAGACTCAGCGGCACCGTCACCAGCAGATAGCAGAGCCCCGCGACCAGGATCGGGGTCGAGTTCGCCGACTGGCTGGCGAGGTCCCGGCCGAACTTGGTCAGCTCCCGCTCATCGAGCGTCACCCCGAGGAAGAGCACCAGCGAGGAGTCCTTGAAGAGCAGCACCAGCTCGTTGGTGAGCGGCGGCACGACGATCCGCAGCGCCTGCGGGATGATCACCGACACCATGGCGCGCGTGTGCGAGAAGCCGAGCGAGCGGGCCGCCTCCATCTGTCCCCGGGGGACGGCCTGGATGCCCGCCCGGATGGTCTCCGCCATATAGGCGGCGGCGACCAGGCCGAGGCCGAGCGCCACCTTGCCGTAGGTACCGCCGGGGATCTCGGTCCCGGGGAAGGCGAGCGGCACCGCCACCCCGACGAAGATGAAGATCAGCAGGGCGGGCAGCCCCCGGAAGAACTCGATGTAGACCGTGGCCAGCCAGCGGTAGGGAGCCACGGACGAGAGCCGCATCAGCGCGATGAGCAGCCCCAGCACCAGACCGAGGAGAAAGCCCGAGAGGGTGTAGACGACCGTATTGCGCAGGGCGACGGTGATGACCTCGGGGAAGAGCCGTGACACCAAGTCGGTCTGGGCGAACTGGCGGGCCAGCCGGTCCCAGTCGGCGCTCAGCGCGGCGAGGGCGAGGACGGCGGCGAGGAGCAGGTACTGGAGGCCCTGGGCCAGCCGTCGTCGCCGTCGCCGGGTGAGACGGCGCCCGTGACCGCGACCGGCGGCGCGGTGGTGGGCCCGGCCGGGTGCCCGGCGCGCCGGGGGAACGGACCCCTTGTCCCCCTCACGCTCACGCCCTTCGCCGCCCGCCCCACCCGGCCCCGGCTTCTCGCCCCGGGCGTCGGGGCGTCCGGTCATGGCGTGTCCGTGGGCATCGGGCCGATCCACCGTTCGTACAGCTTGCGGTAGGTCCCGTCGGCGCGGGCGGTCTCGATCGCCTGGTCGACCGCCGCGAGGAGCTTGGCGTTGCCCTTCTTCACGGCGACCCCGTACTGCTCGCCGGTCTCGATGTTCTGGCCGAGGGCGAACTCCTTCGCGATCCCGGGGTCCTTGAGCCAGCCGCTCGCCACCGGGTAGTCGATGACGGCCGCCGCCACCTGGCCGGAGCGGAGCCCGGCGAGGACCTGGTCGGCGCTGTCGAAGCCGACGGGGTCGAGCCCCTGCTCCTTGGCGTAGGTCTCCCCGGTGGTCTCGGCCTGGGCGCCGACCTTCGCCCGGGTGGCCCGGACGGCGGCGAGGGAGCGCGGGCCGCTCTTCTTCCGGACGAGCAGCGCCTGGGTGGCGTCGAAGTACGGAACGGAGAAGTCCACGTTCTTCCGGCGGTCCTCGGTGATGGTCATCCCGGCGGCGGCCAGGTCACACTGCCCCGAGTTGAGGAAGGCCCCGGTCTTGAAGTTCTCGAACGGCGTGTCCACGATCTTCTGCTCGACCCCGAGGTCCTCGGCCACCAGATCGATCAGGGAGACGTCGAAGCCGACGATCCGGCCGTCCCGCTCGAACTGGAACGGAGGGTACGGAAGGTGGGTGCAGGTGGTCAGCGCGCCCTTCGCCACGACGGGCACCCCGCCCGCGGCCTCCCCCTCCTCCGCGTCCTTGGCGCAGCCGGTGATCAGCGCGAGCCCCAGGGCCAGCGTGATCGCGCCGGTCCTGACGGCGAGGACCCCGGTCCTGACGGGAAGGGGAGTGCTGGCGCGACCGCGCCGTGGTCTGACCGTCTCCAACACGCGTGACCTCCAGGCGAGCCGTGGTGGCGGAACCGTCCGGGCGGGGCGCGCCCACCGGGACGGCGGCGGAGCCGTGCGGCACCAGTGTGGAGGTGTCCGGGGGCGTCGCCTAGGCTGTGATCCGGACGGAGAGCGGCCAGTGGGCGGACGGGGGTGGGCGGATGGGTCGTCACGCGCGCCCCCTGATCGCCGCCGCGCTCTCCCCGCTGCTGCTGGCCGTGTGGGCGGTCGCCCTGCTGCTGACCGGGGCCGCCCCGGCGGCCGGGGCCTCCGCCATCGGGATCTCCGGGTCCGCGTCCGGGTCCGTCCAGCTCACCGGGGCCGCCCAGCCGACCGCGCCGGGTACGGTCACGCTCGCCGCTCCCGGGGACGCGGCGCCGCACTCCGCGCCCGCGCCCTCGGCGACACCCGCGCCCTCAGCCGGGTCCGGGGCACTCTCGGTCACGGCGCCCGCGACGACCCCGCCTTCCCCCACCCGTACCGACCATCCCCATCGGGCCACCACCGGGCGGCCCGATCTGCGGCGGGCGCCGCCCGCCTCCGTACCGCAGCAGGCCGAGGCCGCCGACCAGGGTGGTCCGCCGCCGCTGGCGGCACCGGTCGCGGTGCCGGTGTCCTGGGCGCCGCCGGTGGTGGCGGTCGGCACCGACCGGTTCGAGGACCGGCGCGAACGCGCGCCGCCGCACGCCCCCTACGATCCGCGACACTCCCGCGCGCCCCCCTTCGCCACGAGCAGGTGACGTCTTCGGCGTCCGCCGTCCCGCCCCTTCGGGCCGGGCGCGGTCCGCCGCATCCCTACTCGCCGTCCGTGGCCGCCCGCCGGGGTGTGCCGCGCTGTTCGTGGAGTTCCGCCATGTCCTCACGTGCCCGGCTCTGGCGCGCCTTGTTCGCGCTCGCCGTGGTCGCCGCGTCCCTCTGGGTCGCCGTGGCCGTTCCGCCCACCCTGGGGCTCGATCTCCGGGGTGGCACCCGTATCGTCCTGGAGACCCGGGACTCGCCCACCGTCCGCGCCGACGCCGAGGCCACCGACCGGGCGCTGGAGGTGCTGCGGCAGCGGGTCGACGCGCTCGGTGTCGCCGAGCCCTCACTGGCGCGCTCGGGCGAGCGCCGGATCGTCGTCGAACTGCCGGGGGTGCGCGACCCCCGTGAGGCGGCCGAGGTCATCGGCCGTACCGCGCAGCTCACCTTCCATCCCGTCCGGGAGATCACCCAGGGTCCGAAGGAGAGCGCCCCGGCCGCCGACGGCTCCCGGGTGCTGCCGGACCCCGATGTCCCGGGCGGCTTCCTGAGCCTGGCGCCGCCCGCGCTCACCGGGGAGGGTGTCAAGGACGCCGAGGCCGTCCTCGACACCCAGTCGGGCCGGGGCTGGACCGTCAGCCTCTCCTTCCGGGGCAAGGGCGAGCCCTGGGCGGAACTGACCGGTCAGGCGGCCTGTGCCGCCCCCGGCGATCCGGCCCGCCGGGTCGCGATCGTCCTGGACGACGCCATCGTGTCCGCGCCGGGCATGGAGTCCTCGGTACCGTGCGGGGCGGGCATCACGGGCGGGAACGCGCAGATCACCGGCGGCTTCTCGGCGGACGCGGCACGCGATCTCGCGGCGCTGGTCAAGGGCGGCGCGCTGCCCGTGCCCGTGACGACGGTCGAGCAGACCACCGTCGGCCCCACCCTCGGCGCGGACGCCATCCGGGCCAGTGCGATGGCCGCCGTGATCGGACTGGTCTGCACCGGCGTCTTCATCATCGCCGTCTACCGGCTGCTCGGTCTGCTCGCCACCATCGCGCTGGCGCTGTACGGACTGATCTCGTACGCCGCCGTCGTCGGCCTCGGCGCCACACTCACCCTGCCGGGGCTCGCCGGGTTCGTCCTCGCGATCGGAATCGCCGTCGACGCCAATGTGCTGGTCTTCGAACGCGCCCGGGAGGAGTACCGGTCCGTACGGGACCCGGGTCTGGAGCGTCCGCTGCGGATCGGGTTCACCAAGGCGTGGAGCGCCGTCGCCGACTCGCATGTGACCACCCTGCTCGCGGCGGGTCTGCTCTTCGTCTTCGCCACCGGCCCGGTCAAGGGCTTCGGGGTGACGCTGGCGATCGGCGTGCTGGCCTCCCTGGTCTCGGCGATGGTCATCACCCGGCTGCTGGCCGACTGGGCGCTGCGCCGGGGCGTGGTGCGGCGGCGGCCCTCGCTCACCGGGATCACCTCGGCGGGCCGGGTCCGCACCTGGCTGGAGCGCCGTCCGCCCCGGCTGATGCACCGCCGCAGGCGCTGGCTGGCGGTGTGCGGGACGCTGCTGGTGGTGGCGCTCGGCGGGATCGGGGTGCGCGGTCTTGAGTTCGGTGTCGAGTTCACCGGCGGCCGGGTGGTGGAGTACACCACCGAGCGCCCGGTGAGCGCGGACCTCGCACGGGAGGCCGTGGCCGACGCCGGGTTCCCGCGCGCGGTCGTCCAGAAGAGCGGGGATGACGGCGTCAGCGTGCGCACCGGTGAGCTGTCCGACGGGGAGAAGGAGGAGGTCCGCGAGGCGCTCGGGAGGATCGGCGGCGGGGCGAGTGTCGAGAAGGACGAGATGATCGGCCCCAGCCTCGGCAGTGAGCTGCGCACCCATGCGCTGATCGCGCTGGCGGTCGCGGTCGCGGCGCAGCTCGTCTATCTCACGGTCCGCTTCCGCTGGACGTTCGCGACGGCGGCGGTCGCCGCGATGACCCAGGACGTGCTCCTGGTGGTGGGGCTCTTCGCCTGGCTGGGCAAACCGGTGGACAGCGTGTTCCTGGCGGCGCTGCTCACGGTGATCGGGTACTCGGTCAACGACACGGTGGTGGTGCTGGACCGGCTGCGGGAGCTGCGCCGCCGCTCTCCGCGCGGGGCGTGGCCCGAGCTGGCCGACCGCGCGGTGGCCCAGACCCTCCCGCGTACGGTCAACACCGGGATGGGCGCCCTCTTCGTCCTGGTGGCGCTGGCGGTGCTCGGCGGTGACTCGCTGCGGGACTTCTCGATCGCGCTGCTGGCGGGGGTGGTGCTGGGGATCGCCTCCACCATCTTCACCGCGATGCCGCTGGCGGTCTCGCTCCAGGGGCGCCATCCGGACCGGCCGCGCCAGGCGCGGCCCTCACGGACGGGGACGGGGGCTGTGGTCTGACGGTCCGACG
>NZ_JBHVHF010000397.1:0-6087 GCF_042800315.1 Streptomyces sp. NPDC057638 | reverse complement strand
TTCCCGTACCTCCAGGGGTACGGGAACGGGGGCTCGCGCGCTGTGGCGGGGCGGGGCCGTGCTAGTTGGCGCTAGTTGGCGCTACTTGGCCTCGGCCTTCAGCAGCTCGGCCAGCTCCTCGTCCGACTCACGGCCGGGGGTGGGGAGATTGAACCGGGTGATGGCGAAGCGGAAGATCACGTAGTAGACCGCCGCGAAGCAGAGCCCCACCAGCGCCAGGCCCCACGGCTTGGACGCGATGCCCAGGTTGAGCAGGAAGTCGATGGCGCCCGCCGAGAAGCCGAAGCCGTCCTTCATGCCGAGGGACCAGGTCAGCGCCATGGAGACACCGGTGAGGACCGCGTGCACCGCGTAGAGCACCGGGGCGATGAACATGAAGGTGAACTCGATCGGCTCGGTGACACCGGTGACGAAGGAGGTCAGCGCGAGCGAGAGCATCATGCCGCCGACGACCTTGCGGCGCTCGGGGCGGGCGCAGTGGACGATCGCCAGACAGGCGGCGGGGAGCGCGAACATCATGATCGGGAAGAAGCCGGTCATGAACTGCCCGGCCGACGGGTCCCCGGCGAGGAAGCGGGCGATGTCGCCGCTCTTGCCCTCGTACGAACCGGCCTGGAGCCACGGGAAGGAGTTCAGCAGGTGGTGCATGCCGACCGGGATCAGCGCGCGGTTGGCGAGACCGAAGATGCCCGCGCCCGCGGCGCCGGAGCCCACCAGCCACTCACCGAAGTTGTGCAGTCCGGTGCCGAGGACCGGCCAGATCAGACCGAAGGCGATACCGAGGACGAGACCCGCGAAGGCGGCGAGGATCGGCACGAGCCGGCGCCCGCCGAAGAACCCGGCCCAGTCGGGCAGCTTGGTGCGGTAGAAGCGCTGGTAGAGCAGGGCGACCACGAGGCCCATCACGACACCGCCGAGGACCTTGGCGTCCACCGGGGCGTCCTGCATGACTATCTTGCCGTCGACCACGGAGGCGATCTGGGGCAGGTTCTTGTCGGTGAAGGTGCCGAGGACCGCCTTGAAGACCAGATAGCCGGTGACGGCGGCGAGGGCGGTGGAGCCGTCCGACTTCTTGGCGTAGCCGATCGCGATGCCGACGGCGAAGAGCAGCGGCATGTTGGCGAGCAGGGTGTCGCCGCCCGCGTGCATATAGCCCGCGATCTTCTGGACGACCTCGGGGAAGGACTCCCGGCCGAGCATGTCGGAGTTGCCGAGCCGGACGAGCAGGGCGGCGGCGGGCAGCACGGCCACCGGCAGCATCAGGCTGCGGCCGATGCGCTGCATGACGGCCATCACGCCCGCGCCCTTCTTCTTGGCCGCGGGGGCGGCGCTTGCCGTGGACATCACGATCCTCCAGGGGAGCACGGCGCGCCAGCGTCAGCGGAGGGGGCGGCGCCTCAAGGGGGGTGGTGCGGCGAGCGCCGCGTGGTCTACACCACTAAGTGGTGTAGACCTTTGTAGCATGTCCGACTTAGATAAGGAACCTGCGAATACTCATGAGATTTGAGGGATCTTTACCGAAATTCCCGGCGTGCGGAACGGGGTGTGATTCACCTTTTACGGAAGGTGCCGCGGGATGACGGAAGGTGCCGGCCGGCGGACGGAAGGTACCGCGCGGGGCGGCCGGTCTCCGGGGCGGGGCGTGGTGTGGGACCAGCCGTGCGGCGCGGGCGCGGGGGCGGCCGGACCCGGGCGGGACAGGGGTTCCGGGCCCGCGCGCGGCTACTTGATGTTGTCGCGCTCCAGCTCCGCCTCGATCTCGTCCGGTTCCCGGCCCGGGGTGGGCAGGTCGAAGACGGTGATCACCAACCGGAAGACAACGTAATAGATCGCCGCGAATCCCAGCCCGATGGGAATGATCAGCCAGGGTTTGGTGGCGAGCCCCCAGTTGATGACGTAATCGATCAGTCCGGCGGAGAAAGTGAATCCGTCCTTTACCCCCAGCGCCCAGCTCACCGCCATCGAAGCGCCGGTCAGAACGGCGTGGATGGCGTAGAGGGCGGGGGCGACGAAGAGGAACGAGTACTCCAGGGGCTCGGTGATGCCCGTCACGAAGGACGTCAGCGCCACCGAGAGCATCAGCCCGCCCACCTCCTTGCGTCGGTGGGCCTTGGCGGTGTGGGTGATCGCCAGCGCGGCGGCGGGCAGCGCGAACATCATGATCGGGAAGAAACCGGTGGTGAACTGGCCCGCGTCCGGGTCGCCCTTGAGGAACATGGTGATGTCGCCGTGGACCACCGTGCCGTCGGGCTCGGTGTAGCTGCCGAGCTGGAACCAGATCGGCACATTGAGGAACTGGTGCAGCCCGATCACCAGCAGCGCCCGGTTCGCGACCCCGAAGATCCCCGAACCCCAGGCGCCCAGTGAGACCAGCCAGTCGCTGAAGTGCTCAAGACCCCGTCCGATCGGCGGCCAGATCCACAGACAGACGACGGCGACGCCGATGGCGACGAAGGCCATGATGATCGGCACCAGCCGCCGCCCGTTGAAGAAGCCGAGCCAGTCCACCAGCCGGGTGCGGTGGTAGCGCTGCCAGAAGAACGCGGAGAGCAGGCCGATCACGATCCCGCCGAAGACCCCCGGGTTCTGGTAGGTGAAGGCCGCCACCGAGCCGTCCGGCGCCTGGCATCCCGTCGCCACGGACACCGCCGGGTCCACGCACTCGCCGGGGAACTGCCGCAGCACCCCGTAGTAGACGAGGAAGCCCGCCACGGCCGCCAGCGCGGTGGAGCCGTCCGCCTTCTTCGCCATCCCGATGGCGACACCGACGCAGAAGAGCAGCGGCAGCCCGATGGAGGAGTCCAGCAGGGCGCCGCCCGCGCCTTCCATGACCTTGGCCACGTCGTTCCAGCCGAGGCCGTCCTCGCCGAAGACGTCGTCCTGGCCGAGCCGGTTGAGGATGCCCGCGGCGGGCAGGACCGCGATGGGCAGCTGAAGGCTGCGCCCCATCTTCTGGAGTCCCTGGTAGAGCGCGTTCCAGGGGGAGGGGCGGACGGCGGCGCTCTCCGAACTCATCGTGTCCTCCCGGGCGGGCGGACCCGCCGGGGCGGGTGGGTTTGGCAGCCGCCCATCAGTGGTGTAGACCAGTTGTGACGCGGCGCCGGGCTCGGGCGGTCCGCGCGGGAGCGCCGGTGATGGTCATCATTGGGTACCGGGCGATGACCAGCGAGCGAAGATGGGCCAACCGTGCGTTACCGTGACAAAGCGGACCAGTGGTGGGCCGACGCAGCGCCGAGCGTCCCCCGGTGCGGGGGAACGCCCTTGAACGCAGGGAGAGAACATGGCCAGCAAGGCTGAGAAGATCGTCGCCGGCCTCGGCGGTATCGAGAACATCGTGGAGATCGAGGGCTGCATCACCCGCCTCCGCACCGAGGTCGAGGACTCCGACAAGGTCAACGAGGCCGCGCTGAAGGCCGCGGGCGCGCACGGCGTGGTCCGCATGGGCACGGCGGTCCAGGTCGTCATCGGCACCGACGCCGACCCGATCGCGGCGGAGATCGAGGACATGATGTGACCCCGCTCCGTGTCTGAGCCTGTGCCCGCGCCCGGAGCGCGGAGGTGCCGGGCACGGGCACCCGACGGTGATGTGGCGGTACGCGGACGGTGCGAGCCGCCGGGCCCGCCGCCGTGGGAGATAGGCTCGCCGTCATGTCTGGGGAAATCTCTCGTATCGACGGCCGTACCGCCGCACAGCTCCGCCCGGTGACGATCGAGCGCGGATGGAGCAAGCACGCCGAGGGCTCGGTCCTCGTCTCCTTCGGCGACACCAAGGTCCTGTGCACGGCCTCGGTCACCGAGGGCGTGCCGCGCTGGCGCAAGGGCAGCGGTGAGGGCTGGGTCACCGCCGAGTACGCCATGCTGCCCCGCGCCACCAACACCCGGGGCGACCGGGAGTCCGTCCGCGGCAAGATCGGCGGACGCACCCATGAGATCAGCCGTCTCATCGGCCGCTCGCTGCGCGCCGTCGTGGACTACAAGGCACTCGGCGAGAACACCGTCGTCCTCGACTGCGATGTCCTCCAGGCCGACGGCGGCACCCGTACCGCCGCGATCACCGGCGCCTATGTCGCCCTCGCGGACGCGGTCTCCTGGGCCCGCGCCAAGAAGCTCGTCAAGCCCGGACGCGAGCCGCTGACCGGCACGGTCGGCGCGGTGTCGGTGGGTATCGTGGACGGGGTGCCGCTGCTGGACCTCCGGTACGAGGAGGATGTGCGCGCCGAGACCGATATGAACGTCGTCTGCACCGGCGACGGGCGCTTCGTGGAGGTCCAGGGGACGGCGGAGGCCGACCCCTTCGACCGCGCCGAGCTGAACGCCCTGCTGGACCTGGCGGCGGCGGGCTGCGCCGACCTGGCCGCCCTCCAGCGCGCGGCTCTCGAAGACGGAGCCGCCTGAGCTGCCTGAGCCGCCGGACCGCCGGACCCGAGTGCCGAGCGGCCCCGCCTGGCCGTCAGATCCGCCTGACCCGCCTGACCCGTCTGACCCGCCTGACCCGTCTGACCCCGCCTGGCCGTCGGACCCGTTCGGCCGTCTGAGGCATGGGCCCGGTCCCTCCCCTCCGTACAGCGCCCGCTCCGCCCCGGAGAACGGATGTACGGAGGGGCCGCCCGCCGGAGAGCGGTCATCCGGACGGTTCCCGGCCGGAATCAGATGTATGGGGAACACGGAAGCAACCCCGAGGTGGGAGGGTGCGTCGTCCCGTACGGGCACACGGGCCGAACCGTGTGCCCAGCCGTATCCGGGAGGGATCCGACGCCATGTCCGCGCGCCGCCGCACCGCACTCACGCTTGCCTCCGTCGCCCTGGTCATCCCCGTGATGGCCGGGTGCGAAGCCCTCGACACCGCCCTGGACTGCGTCGAGACCGCCGAATCGATCGCCTCCAGCGTGGACGAACTGAGCCGGGCCGCCTCCAACGCCGTCGAGAACCCCACCGAGGCCCGCGAGGCCCTCAACGCCATCGACAAGGAACTCGACAAGCTCGGCGACAAGACCGACAACGCCGACCTCAGCAAGGCCGTCGACAAGCTGAAGTCCGCCATGGAGGGCGTCGGTACCTCCCTGGAGAAGAACGGCGACCTCACGATCGACCTCAAGCCGGTGACGGACGCGGCCAAGGAGATCGGCAAGGTCTGCACCCCCTGACCGGCCCCGGGCGCCCGGTACCCGAGGGGTGAGCGAGGCCGGAAGCGGGACCGGCGCCGCCCGGTCTCCCGGCCCGCTGTGCCAGCGGCCCACGCTGACCAGCGGGTTCGGCACGGTCGGCGGCATCGGCACCGCACCCGGGCGGGATAATCGGGCCATGACCCGTCTTGTCCTCGCCACCCGCAACGCCGGAAAGATCACCGAACTCCGGGCCATCCTCACCGACGCGGACCTTCCGCATGAACTCGTCGGCACGGACGCCTATCCGGACATCCCCGATGTCAAGGAGACCGGAGTCACCTTCGCCGAGAACGCTCTGCTCAAGGCGCACGCCCTGGCCCGTGCCACCGGTCTGCCCGCCGTCGCCGACGACTCCGGCCTCTGTGTCGACGTCCTCGGCGGCGCGCCCGGTATCTTCTCCGCCCGCTGGGCCGGGACCCACGGCGACGACACGGCCAATCTGCGGCTGCTGCTCGCCCAGCTCTCGGATATCGACCCCGCCCACCGGGGTGCCCACTTCTTCTGCGCCGCGGCGCTCGCGCTGCCCGACGGCACCGAGCGCGTGGTGGAGGGCCGGATGCCGGGCACGCTGCGGCTGGCGCCCGCGGGTTCGGGGGGCTTCGGCTACGACCCCATCCTCCAGCCCGACGGCGAGAGCCGGACGGCGGCCGAGCTGAGCCCGGCGGAGAAGAACGCGATCAGCCACCGGGGCAAGGCGTTCCGCGCCCTGGTCCCGGTCATCCGCGAACTGCTGGGCTGAGGCCCGACGCGAGCCCGAGCCCGCGCCATCGTCGTCGGCGCGGCCCCGGATACGGCGACGCGCTCGCGACGACTCTCGCGGCCCGGCGTACGACGACCCTCACGGCCTGGCGTACGACGACCCTCACGGCCTCGCGTACGGCGGCCCGGATACGACGATGGGCGCGGCACCGGAATCCGGTGC
>NZ_JBHVHF010000396.1:0-6095 GCF_042800315.1 Streptomyces sp. NPDC057638 | reverse complement strand
CCGCGACAGCGGGGGCCACGGTCATCAGACCGGGAGCGGCAGCAGGCCGCCGCTCCAGCGTTCCTCGTCACCCTCGGCCGGTGTCACCCGCAGCCCGAAGGCGTCCTCCGCGAGGGCCAGGACGCCGTGCGGCGGAGCAGGCTCTCCGGCGATCAGGCCGAGGGGACGCATGAACTGATCGAGGCGCCGGGGGTCGAGGCCCGTCGGTCCGACCGGCTGGAGCGTGTGGAAGTCGACGACGATGCCGCCGTCGACCGCGTACGTGAACCAGTCCATCGGCTTCTCGTTGTGGTGGAGTGCGACGGCCTCCGTGCCGCGCGACACCCGGGACAGGACGTCCTTGTCCAGTCCATGGCGGCCCCCCTGCTCCCAGGCCCAGGCCCACGCGCCGTCCACGCCCGTCGTGACCACCGGTTCGTCCTCATCGAGCGAGGCGTCCCCGAACTCGTCCTCCCAGGACAGGGGGTCGTGGAGCGCCAGCGTCTCCGGATCCACCCCCATGCGGGTCAGCAGTTCGACGGGAGACAGGCCCTTGGCGAAGGTCAGCGTGTAGATGGGGACATCCGCACGGAAGAAGTCCAGGCCACGGGCCATACCGGTGTTCGACATGCGTGGATCCTGGCATGCCCCACTGACACCCCCGTGCGGAGGAGGCCCGCCCTTGGTGCGGGCGGGCCCCGTTGACGGGCTCAGCGCTTCAGCGTGAAGGTGAAGTCGCCGGAGAGCCTGCCGTCCAGCCGGACCGCCGAGACGAGCTTCCCGGCGGTGCGCAGGCGCCCGGTCTCGGCCCGGGACAGGCCGAAGCCCTCGGCGATCAGCCGGAGCGGCCGGACCGGGATCCGGGCCGTGAAGCGGACCGAGACATCGGCCACCTCGCGGTCCCGGTGATCCGGTCCGCCGGTGTCCAGACGCCAGGCGCCGTCCCAGTCGAGGGCGACGCGGTTGCGCCGCAGTACGGCCGGATCCTGGAGTAGTTCGGCCGCGAGGCCCAGATCGTTGGCGTGCAGCCGGTCCAGCAGCTCGGGGTGGAGGGAGCGTACGTTCACCCGCTCCAGGACCGTGAGCTTCGCCGTCTGTCCGCAGCCGGTGCAGAGCACCAGGAGCCAGATGTCGAGGAGCTTGTGGTGGGCGTTGACGCGGAACTTGCCGTTCGCCTGGAAGCGTTCGGACACGCAGTCGAGGCAGCGGCGGCGGACGAGCGGCAGGCAGGTGGGCATGACGACCCAGGTGGAGAGCACAGAAGAACACCGGTTCCCGTGAGAAATCCGCAGCAAAAAAGAGCGCGGCGCACAGGTGCGACGCGCGACAGATCAGCGCTTGGGAGGTCTCACAGCTGGTACAAGGGTGTGTCCTTGGCTCGACGGCAGGGCTCGGGGAGACGGTACGGGCGCGTGGCGGTGGCGCTCCACTGGTTTTCGCGCGTCGCGGTGACCGGGAGCGCGGGGCGTACCGAGACCGTCCGGGCGTTGCTGGAGGGTGGCGCGGATCCCGGGCTCCGGGAAAGAGGCGGGGGCCGGGTGGACGCCGCGTGAGTGGGCCGTGGCGGGTGGGCGCCGGGAGGTGGTCGCCCTGCTCGACACCGCTCTCGGTTCCCAGCAGTCCCGTGGGACACACCATTGAGTGGACGTGCCGCTGGCCCGGCCGTTGTCATCGGACCGGCCGATAATGTGAGCCGCGATGAACCACGACCGCTCCCGGGACCCGGCGTCCCGGGCCGCTGACCTGGTACGCATGGCCGACACGCCGAATGAGCTGGAGAAGGCCCGACTCGCGCGCTACGCGGCCCAGACGACCGATCCCCCTCCGATGGGGCCGCAGGGCATCGCCACGGATGGCTGCCGCGAGTGCCGGGGCACCCTGTGGCGGGAACCGGACGGGTGCCGGTGGACATGCTCCGGCTGCGGGCATGTCGAGATGGACAAGGCGCGATGACGGACGCGGAGCCGGGCCGCTGAACGCGGTGTGCCGGGCCCCGCGGGGGTGCCGGCCGCCGCCCGGGTGCTGAGCCCTGGCCCCGGTGCCGGCCCCCGTCGCCCCCGCCCGGGTCAGCCGACGGTCACCTGGAGTTCCTTCACTCCGTTCAGCCACGCCGAGCGCAGTCGGCGCGGGTCGCCCGCCAGCCGGAGGTGGGGCAGAGTGTCGGCGATGGCGTTGAACATCAGGTCGATCTCCATCACCGCCAGGGACTTGCCGAGGCAGAAGTGCGGGCCTCCGCCGCCGAAGCCGAGATGGGGGTTGGGGTCGCGGGTGATGTCGAAGGTCCCGGGCGAGTCGAAGACCTCCGGGTCGTGGTTGGCGGAGGAGTAGAAGAGGCCCACGCGGTCGCCGGTACGGATCTCCTGGCCGCCGAGGACCAGATCCTCGGTGGCGGTCCGCTGGAACGAGACGATCGGCGAGGACCAGCGGACGATCTCCTCGGCCGCCGTCGACGCGCGGTCCCTCTTGAAGAGTTCCCACTGGTCGGGGTGGGTGAGGAAGGCGTGCATACCGTGGGTGATGGCGTTACGGGTGGTCTCGTTGCCCGCCACGGCCAGCAGGATCACAAAGAACCCGAACTCGTCGTTGGAGAGGTTGCCCGCGCCCTCCGCCGCCACCAGCTGGGTGACGATATCGGCGGCCGGACGCTCCTTGCGGGCCGCCGCCAGGTTCATGGAGTACGCCATGAACTCCATCGTCGCCTCGACGCCCGCCTCCTCCGTGACGGCGAACTCCGGGTCGTCGTAGGAGGCCATCGTGTTGGACCAGGCGAACATCCGCGCCCGGTCCTCCTGGGGGACGCCGATCAGTTCGGCGATGGCCTGGAGGGGGAGTTCCACGGCGATGGTGCGGACGAAGTCGAACGAGCCGCCGCTCGCCGTGGCGAGCGCCGACGCCTCGGCCACGATCCGGCGGGCGCGCTCGTCCAGGGTCCGGCGGAGGGAGGTGACCGCGCGCGGGGTGAAGCCGCGCTGGACGATCTGGCGGACCCGGGTGTGTTCCGGCGGGTCCATGTTGAGCATGATCAGCCGCTGGAGCTCCACCTGGTCGCGTGTGATGCGGTCGTTGAAGCGGATGACGGCGGTATGGGTCCAGGAGGAGAACAGCTCGGGGTGGGTGGAGACGTACTTGACGTCCGCGTGCCGTGTCACCGCCCAGTACCCCTCGTCCCCGAAGCCCGCCGCGTTGGGGGCCTGGGGGATCCAGGTGACCGGCGCCACGCTTCTCGCCAGCGCGAACTCGGGCAGCGGCACCCGCTCGCTCAGCAGGTCCGGATCGGTGAAGTCCAGGCCCCGGGGAAGGAGACCGGACGCCTCGGGACGGTGGCCGGACCCCCCGGTCAGGTGGGGGCAGGACAGTGGTGGCTCCACGGTGTCGACACCTCTCCTCTGACGGACCATCAGAATTGCTCGGAAAGCTAGTAACGAGTTCCAGAAGAGGCAAGGGCCATGGCGTGAAGTTCTGTGGTGCGCGCCCCCGGTGAACGGCCTGCAACAGCCTTGCGCACCGGCGTTCCCTCTCATAAGACTGGCCGGAGAACTAGAACGCGTACTAGTTCTGGCGGGCAGGGACGCCGGGACGCCCGCGTGGAAGAGGACGCCCGCGCGGAACAGGAGAGGAATCCCCATGGCCGCGGAACCCGTCATCGTCGAAGCCGTACGGACCCCCATCGGTAAGCGCGGAGGGGCGCTCGCCACCCTCCACCCCGCCTACCTCCTGGGCGAGACCTACCGAGAACTCCTCGCCCGCACCGGTATCCAGCCCGACTGCGTCGAACAGATCGTCAGCGGCACGGTCACCCACGCCGGGGAGCAGTCCATGAACCCCGCGCGCACCGCCTGGCTCGCCATGGGACTGCCGTACGAGACCGCCGCCACCACCGTCGACGCCCAGTGCGGCTCCTCGCAGCAGGCGTCCCACATGGTCGCCAACATGATCTCCAGCGGAGTCATCGACATCGGTGTCAGCTGCGGTGTCGAGTCCATGACCCGCGTCCCCCTCGGCAGCGGCTCCAAACACGGTCCCGGCAAGCCTCTGCCCGACGAGTGGAACATCGACCTCCCCAACCAGTTCGAGGCCGCCGAACGCATCGCCCGCCACCGGGGCCTCACCCGTGAGGATGTCGACGCCTTCGGCCAGCGCTCCCAGCGGCGGGCCGCCGCCGCATGGGCGGAGGAACGGTTCAAGCGGGAGACCTTCGGCGTCCAGGTGCCCACCACCGAGGAGGAACAAGCCGCAGGCCAGGGCATGTGGCGGCTCGTCGACCGGGACGAGGGCCTGCGCGACACCACCAGGGAGGCGCTCGCCACCCTCAAGCCCGTGATGCCCACCGCCGTCCACACGGCCGGGAACTCCTCCCAGATCTCCGACGGCGCCGCCGCGCTGCTCTGGTCCTCCAAGCGGATGGCGCGGGCGCTGAAGCTGCGGCCCCGGGCCCGGATCATCGCCCAGGCGCTGGTGGGATGCGATCCGCACTTCCATCTGGACGGGCCGATCGACGCCACCCGGGCCGTGCTGGGGAAGGCCGGGATGACGCTGAAGGACATCGACGTCATCGAGATCAACGAGGCGTTCGCGTCCGTCGTGCTCAGCTGGGCGCGTGTCTTCGAGGACGATCTCGGGAGCGGCGGTATGGAGAAGGTGAACGTCAACGGGGGCGCCATCGCGCTCGGGCATCCCGTGGGGGCGACGGGCGCGCGGCTGCTGACGACCGCGCTGCATGAGCTGGAGCGCGGGGAGGGGGAGATCGCGCTGGTGACGATGTGCGCGGGGGGCGGGCTGGCGACAGCGACGATCCTGCAACGCCTGTAGCCCGCCCCGCGCGGGGACGGTCTCCTACCGGCCGTCGTGGCCGACGGAACCCCTGGGGGGCTCCTCACCCGCGCGCGGGCCGGGCGCGGGGGTGAAGGCGACCTCCGCCTCGAACGCCGCGCGGCGCGTCGCGCGGCGCAGGGCGCGCAGGACGGCGGTGCCCAGGGTGAGGGTGAGGACGACCGTCAGGCCCGCCCGGCCCAGGTCCCAGCCGAGCGAGGTCGCCGCGCAGTAGGCCACGAACCGGACGAGGTTCTCCTGGAGCGGGTCGCCCGGGTGGAAGGAGAGGTTGGAGGAGACGCCCTGGAGATAGGTCCAGCCCTGGAGGTTCATCAGGGTGCCGTACGCCACGGAGGCCAGGGCCCCGTACACCGCCAGAGTGAGCAGCTCCACCCGGCCGCGGAGCGAGGCCCGTCCCGGGAGCAGCCCCGCGCCCATGGTGAACCAGGCCATCGCCAGCATCTGGAACGGCAGCCAGGGTCCCACCCCACCCGTCAGCAGCGCCGACGCGAACATCGTCACCGCGCCGAGCACGAACCCGAACCCCGGCCCCAGGACCCGTCCGCTGAGCACCATCAGGAAGAACATCGGCTCCAGACCGGCCGTGCCCGCGCCCAGTGGCCGCAGCGCCGCCCCCACGGCGGCCAGCACACCGAGCATGGCGACGGCCTTCGCGTCCACGCCGTTGTCGGCGATCGTCGCCACCGTGACGGCGACCAGCAGCGGCAGCAGCGCGGCGAAGAGCCAGGGCGCGTCGGCCGAGTGCGCGTGGAGGGTCGAGGCGCTGTCGGCGAGCAGCGGCCAGCCGAAGGCGACGACGCCGATCGCCGAGGTCAGGGCGAGGGCGATCAGGGAGCGTGGCGCGAGGGGTACGGGGGTCATCGCGTGCCCTCCCCGGATGTCGCCAGCACCCGCGCCACCTGGTTCACCGTCAGCCAGGGCCGGGGCGCGAGCACCTTGGCGACCTGGGGCGCGAAGGCGGGCGAGGAGACCACGACCTCCGCCGTGGGACCGTCCGCGACGATCTCGCCGTCGGCGAGGATCACCACCCGGTCGGCGAGTTCGGCGGCCAGCTCCACATCGTGGGTGGCCAGCACGATGGTGTGGCCCTCGGCCGCCAGCTCCGCCAGATTCGTGACCAGCCGGGCCTTGGCGGCGTAGTCCAGGCCCCGGGTCGGCTCGTCCAGGAGCAGCAGGGGCGGGCGGGCGGTGAGGACCAGCGCCAGCGCGAGCGCGAGCCGCTGGCCCTCGGAGAGATCGCGCGGGTGGACGTCGTCTTCCACCCCGGGGAGGAGCCGGTCCAGCAG
>NZ_JBHVHF010000395.1:0-6120 GCF_042800315.1 Streptomyces sp. NPDC057638 | reverse complement strand
GTCTACGCCCCGGACGACGACGGCGGTGACGGCGTCTGGCACTACCGCGGGCAGGTCCCCTGGGAATGGCTGTGAGCCCCGAAGCCGCCCTCCCGGCGGCTGGTGTGGTCGTGATCACGTCGGCCCCAACATCCCTGGGTGGTACGTTTGTTTACCAGTAGGGCGGGGGTCACAGAGCCCGCAGCTCCCCCACCCCCGCCCTACACCGGCACGGGCCGGGACCACATCCCCACGCACGTGGGGAGTAGACCCCGCGGAGCGGGGATGGCTCCTCTCTCGGTTTCTCGCAGAGAGCGGTCGAACGGCAGTCCCCGCGCTCGCGGGGGTGATCCATCACCCGGTCTCGACCTCCGGGAACTGGACCAGCCGTTGGTCCCCGCGGCAGCGGGGGTGACCCCAGCGCGGCGCGCAGGCACCTGCGCGCCGCGAACAGGCAGGCCCCCGCGAGCGGGGGACCGCGCCCGTGCCCCCGGGGCCAGAGCTCACCCGACCCGTGACCTCTGGCCCCGTACCCCTTTCCGGAACCGGCGCACCCGGCCCCGGGACCGCCCGCCCTGCCCTCCGACCACACCGCGGCGGACGGTTCAGGTCCGGCGGGGGTCCGCGCGGTGCGCCGCCCGTCCCTCCCCTGCCGGCTCCTCACGGTGAATCGCCGTCACCACTTCCTCGGCGGTGGCCAGGGTCAGTGCGCGCGAGAGCGTCACCGGAGGTCCAGTAGCGCGCTGCGTTGATATGGCGACGGCCCGACCGGTCTGCCGTGCCGGCTCGAACGGTTAAACGACTCCCGGGGTGCCGCGCCGGCCTGATTCCCGGCCAGGAAAGAAAATATCGCCCCGCCTTGGGGATTTGCCGCCCAGGGGTCCGCGTGAATGGATACAGTCGCACAGCGGGAATTACCTGTCGGTGTCGCCTCTCGGCGGGGAGTGCCGGTGGCTTCGGCTGCCCGGCACTCCGCTTCGAGGGGCGCGCGGTCGGTGCGTCCCGTGCCCGGAAGGGAGACGCTGTGCCCGAAGGGGAGCCGTGCAGTTGTGAGCCGTCTGCCCGGAAGCGCGGGTGGGACCGGGTTGCCCGGACCGCCCGCGCGGCCAAGCCGCTGGTGGAACTGCTCGCGGCGGCCGCGACCCTCGTGGTCGTGGTGCTCGGTATGAGGTAGCCGACCGGACCTGGTGATAACAGGTCCGGTCGGCAGTCCAGGGGGCCCGCCGCAAAGCCAATGCGGCGGGCTTCATCATATGCCGACCCTGAGAACATTGAGCGGAAGCAATCATTAGCCTAGGGCAAATCAAATGTCCCGCCAATGTCATTGCCTCAAAGTCCACTCTCAATGCCCGCCCTCAATGTCTAATCTCAATGCTTACGTTACCGCGAAAGACAAGAGCTTTGGATGCCCTTAGAGGGATTGAAAGAGTAAAAGAATCGTGACGAACCATATTCATTCGGACGAAATTTGGAGCTCGGGAGGGGTACCCGCCGTCCGGTGGCCGTGCTCGGGCTGTACCCGTGGGGGTTGCCGTCGCCCGCCGGCCCCGCCACCCCGGTGCCCGTCCGGTACGGTCCGGCGGGCCTTCGCCCTCCCGCCCCGCGTCGGGTCGCGCCGCGCCGAACCGCCGGAGGCGCCGTCGAACGGTCGGAGTCCGGGAGGCGCCAGATCCTGCGGCCGGACGGGCCTTTGCCCTCTTTGGCGCCGGAGCGGCAAGCCGGCCGCGCCACGGCCTTCGCCTGCTCCAACAGTGGCCGTTGCCGGCGGATGGTCTCGGCCTCTCGCCGCCAGAGCCCGGGTCCAGGCGGCCGGAGTTCAGGGGCTGGACGGCCGGTGGCCGTGTTCCTGGGGGGTCCGCTCGCCGGGCGGTACCGTCACCGTGCCCCGATGGTTTCCGACCAGCCGCCGCGGGTGAGGTGACACGTGCCGTCCGGGTCGATGCGCACGTTGGCTCCGGCGACGGGCAGGTCTCCGTCGACGACGAGCCAGGTGCGGATCTTCTCCAGCCTGTCCCACAGGCGGCGGGGGCCGTCCTGGTGCACGGTGGGCGAGGCATGGCGGTCGGTCGCCTCGGCGCGGGCCCAGGAGCCGTCCGGGTGGATCATGTAGGCGGTGCGGGTTCCGTCCGCGCCCTCGTCCATGCGGTGCTCGACGCCGGGGACGATCAGTTCGAAGGTGGAGAGCACGTCCCAGGCGCTGTTCACCCGCATCACCGGATAGCGGCCCGTCGTGACGCTTGTGCCCTCGGCGGTCCGGGCGGTCTCCCACCGGGCGGCACGCTCGGGGTCGGGAGGGTAGTCGTCGCCGCGGCGGGTACTCATGAACGCCGCCGCCCCGGGGGCGACCCGGCCGATGGCGCCCCCGTCCTCGGTCTTGTCGGCGGTGATGACCAGGCCGGTCCCGGACACCGTGGTCACCAGCCGGCCGCCGGGAGCGAGCGCCTCCAGCCAGGAGGAGGGAATTGTCGGCACCGAGACGGTCGAGACGATCCGGTCGAAGACGCCCGGAAGTTCGCCCGTGACATCGCAGACCTCCACGCGTGGCCGGTGTCCGGCCGCGGCCAGCCGCTCGCGGGCCGCCTCGACGAGATACGGGTCCACGTCGACGCTGGTGACCCGCTCATCGCCGAGGCGGCGGCAGGCCAGCGCGGTGCCGTAGCCGCTGCCGCAGGTCACCAGCACGCGGGAGCCGTCGGCGATGTGGGCGTGCCGGTACATCTCCACGACCAGCAGGGGCAGCGTGGACGACGACGTGGGCCGCAGCTCCTCCGGGATTACCGTGCCGGGAGTCGCGTGGTCGGCGTGGTGCGGTCCGACCCGGGTGGTCAGGGTGCGGCGTTGGTCGTAGGCGCTGTTCAGCCACGCCTCGGAGGCGCTTGGCCCGTCGTGGAGCTCGTAGCCCCAGGTTCCGTCCCGCTTGCTCCAGGTCCACCACCGGGGCACGAACAGATGGCGGGGCACCATGGCCAGGGGCCGGTGCCAGCGGGAGTCGGGCCGTACGGTCGCGTCGGCCATCCGGGCGGCGTGGCGCTCCCAGTCCGCGGGCGTCCGGTCCATGGATGTTTTTGGCTCCTTTCAGGGGCATATGGGCGGTCCGGTCAGTCATCCGGTGGTGTGGCTCAGTCGCTCATCGGGCCGCAGGGGTCGTTCTTGGCGGGGCCGCAGGAGTCGGACGCGGCCGGTTCGCAGTCGGAGGGCGCGCAGGGGTCCGCTCCGGTGCGGCGCGGGACGCTCGCGGCTGTCTCGGCCCACCGGGCGCTGCCGAGTACGGAGGCCAGGGTCGCGTTCTTGACGTTGCCCCCGGTAAGATTTCGTCCGATTTCGCACACCGCCACCTCTCCGGTGGGCAGGACCGCCGCCCTCCCGTCCCCGCACCGTCCGCACAGGGAAGTGGCGGTCGGCACCGCGGCGTTCGCGGCGTTGCCGACGGGGCGGACCCGGTCGACGTGGACGTCGTGGACGCCGAGGGCCTTCATCTCGGCACGGGCCTGCTCCACGCGCTGGCCGCCCCCGAGGTCCACGATGCCGACCTTGACCGTGATGCCGCGGCGTACGGCGCCGGCGATGTTGGCCCGGGTCGCAGCGTGGGATCCGGGCCGGCCGGTGATCCGGTCGTGCTCGGCCGCATCGTCGCTGTAGTAGGAGGTCGCGAGGTCCACCCGGGGGTGTTCATAGAGGGTCCAGTGCGCCGCGCGGACCCGGTACAAGTTGGTGTAGACGCGCACGCGCAGGCCGGCTTCCAGCGCGTGCTCGACGAGCCCGGTGAAGTCCGGGGAGAGGCTGGGTTCGCCGCCGATGGTCTGCACGGTCGTCGCGCCCAGCTCGGCGGCCTCGGTGATGACCCGGCGCCAGTCGCCCGTACTCATCGTGCCGTGCCCGCGGTGAGGCCCGGCCTGGGCGTAGCAGTGCGATGGGCAGACCAGTTGGCAGCGGGCCGTCAGCTCAACCGCCAGGAACCCTAAGGGGGTGGCGGGGGCTTCCGGGGCGGTCGTCATGGAGAGAAGGGTAGACAGCCGTCGGTCAACCCGCCCCGTTTTGGTGAAAGTTGGCCCGGAAGTGCGCTGTACGGCCGATGCCCCGGGGATGCGCCCGACCGGCCGGCTGTTCGGCACCGCGCTGCCTGGTGGTCTTGCCGCCGGGCAGCAAGGTCCGGAACTCTGACCGGTATGACGACCGTCGAGATCGCTCCCGGTCTGGTCCTGGATGACGAGCAGTTCGGCGCGGCGGAGGCCGGGGTCGCTGCCCGGGCGCCTGGGCTTGGCGCGCTGACCTGGGAGAGGTTCACCACGCCCCGGGACTGGACGCTGGTCCCGGACGAGTGCGGCAGAGGGTACAAGGCGGAGTTCGTACTGTTCAGTACCCGGGCCGCGACCGCGAAGGTGAACGTGTGGTTCGCGCCGGACCTCCGGCGCGGCCGGGAGCCCTTCCCGCACCCGCACTCCCATCCGTGGGCGTTCGACGCGCACGTGCTCCTCGGTGGCTACGACGAGGACCGCTACACCCCCGACGGCGGAGCGATCCGGGCGGAGCGGGGCGTGGAGCACCGGGCCGGCGGGCTCAACCGGGTGCCGCTGGAGGTGTACCACGAGGTGACTGCCGTGCACGAGCCGGGCCGGACGCTGACGCTGATGGTGTGCGGGCCTGGCGAGCGCGGACGCTGGGGCTACCTCGACCTCGCCACCGGACAGCACCGGGGCGCCGCGCCGGACCCCGGCTTCACCGAACGGCTCAAGGCCCTGAACCCGCAGCACCGCTGACACCTGCCCTCTGGCGTGCGCGGGCCACGCGGGAGCGCGTCCGGCTCTCGACCATCGCCGATGCCCGGGAGATCCGAGGGGGAATCCCGGCCGTTCCGACCGGCACCGCCGTGCCCGGTCGGCCGGGGTTCGGCACGCCGGTGCCCTGGGGGTGTCCGCTCGTGGCTACGGGGCGGGCTCGTAGGTCACCGTGGTGGTGCCGCAGCTCGCGGCCACGGTGAACAGCCGGTCCTGCTCGGCCTCGTCGGCGGCGAGATTCCAGCGCAGCTTGGTGGCCGTCCACTCGGAGGCGTAGCGGCAGAGCGCGCCGGGGGCGGGTGGAAGCCAGTCGGCTGGGTCCTGGTCTGCCTTCTGCCGGTTGGTGCGGGCGGTCACGGCCACCAGGGACGCCTCGGCGCCCTGGTCGTTGGCGTACGCCTCGCGCTGCCCGGCCGTCCAGTCGGAGGCTCCGGAGTCCCAGGCTTCGGCGAGCGGGACCATGTGGTCGATGTCCAGCGCGCCCGCGGAGGTGACCGGGACCTCGTCGTAGTAGGAGAGCCACCTGCCGCCGGTCAGGGCGCACCGCGCCCCGACGGTGGGGGGTTCGACGGCCTCGGCGATGAGTACCTCCGCCCTCG
The DNA here is from genome assembly GCF_042800315.1 of Streptomyces sp. NPDC057638. Taxonomy (NCBI): domain Bacteria; kingdom Bacillati; phylum Actinomycetota; class Actinomycetes; order Kitasatosporales; family Streptomycetaceae; genus Streptomyces; species Streptomyces sp. NPDC057638. The sequence goes on along the minus strand of NZ_JBHVHF010000395.1, from coordinate 767 downwards.
TGTGGCAGCCGTCGGAAGGGTCGAGGCCGGTGTTCCAGTGGCGGAAGGAGTCCCGTTCGTACCCGGTGCGGTCTTCGAGGCCGAGCGGCAGGCGGCTGACGGCCGCCGTGATCGGGAGGGTCTCCCCCGCCGGGACGGGAGCTGCGGTGGCCTGGGCGGGAAGGGAGAAGGGGAGGAGGGCGAGGACCGCGGTGGCGGTGGCCGCGCGCATCAGATTCTTGATCACGGTCCGAGGAATAGCAGCGGCGCCCGGTCCCCGGGCGGGAGCGGCCGGATCATCACCTGAACGAGCGGCCCACCAGCGGGACGATGACCGCCCCCTGGCATCTGGAGCGAAGGCCACCGGACCGCCGGGCGGCCCAGGCCGGAGGCCGCGGGCCGTGACGTGCGCCCCGGCCGCCGCGTTCACGGGACGTGACCCGAGAGCCGGCCAGACACAGGCGTCCGGCCCGACACCGTGAGGGAGGCGCCGTGGCCCGCGGGAAGTACGGCACGCCGATGACCATTCACCGTCTGCCCCGGCGGCCGCCGGACCTGCGGCGCAAGGGCACCTGCCCGAAGTGCTTCGCCATGCAGGGCGAGGAGTGCCGCGACCGGCCCCGCACCCCGCCACCGAACGGCGTGCACGCCGAGCGCCTCCGCGCGAACGGCGTTGACCGGTCCGAGCTCCCGCCGTACAGCGGCGGCCCGCGCCGCCGACGCAGGTCCCCGCGCCCGTCCGGCCGCTGAGACCGCCCGCCCCCGCGCCGGCCGGTCCGTGACCGGAC
>NZ_JBHVHF010000394.1:0-6155 GCF_042800315.1 Streptomyces sp. NPDC057638 | reverse complement strand
GTACGGACTCGGCGGCGGCGACGAACTGTTCGAAGCGCCCTCCGCCTGGCCGGTCCCGCAGCTGCGCACCGTCGAACTCGCCGACCGCGCCCTGGACCTGGTCCGGCTGCCGGACCAGGAGCGCATCCGCGCGGAGGGCCGCCGCTGGCTGACCGAGCGCTACAACGCCAAGGTCACCACCGACGCGCTGCTCGGCGCCGTGGAAGGCGCGCGGTCCCTGCCCGCGACCGGCGGCAGGGCCACCCACCCCTCGGTCTGGGAGGCCGAGCTGATGAAGTCGATCGCCCCCTACGCGGCCCCGCTGGCCGCCGCCGGTCTGGACTGAGCCGACTGGACCGCGCCTTCCTGGCCTGAGTCCCCCTGGCCCGGGCCCGACCGGCCCCGGGCTCGGGTGGCCTGAGACCGCCCGGCCTGAGACCGGGCACGGCCACCTGACCGACCCGTCTCCCCGCTCCCGTACCGCACCCCACACACCGGAGGGCGCTCCCCGCCGCCCAGGGCTCCGCTCAGCCCACGGCTTTCGCCGCGCGGCCGCCCTCCGGTGTCCCCTTCGCCTGCCCGCCCCCTCGCGCGCTGAGTGCCGCCGAGCCTCGCCCGCCGCCTCCCGGGGCCCGTCCACAGGAGTTGTCGATGAACCCGTCGGCCCGTCCCGAGCCGCCCGCCGCCGCACTCGGGGGCGCCGCCGCGCCCGGCAGCCGTCGTCCCGGCGCCGCCCCGGAAGGCGGCCAGCCCGGCGCGGACCACCAGGGGCGGGCCGAAGCCGGCGCGGGGCCCGGCGCGGACGACCCTGAACCCGGCGCGGACGGTACGGGCGGTCGTGAACGCGGGGTGTACGGCGCGGAACCCGGCAACGGTAACGGCAACGGCACCGCCGCTCCCGCCGCCGACACGGACAGCGACCATGGCGCGGCCGCGCACCCCGGCGCGACCCCCATCGCCGTCGTCGGCATGGCCTGCCGGCTGCCCGGCGCGGAGAACCCCACCGCGTTCTGGGACCTGCTGATCGGCGGGCGCAGCGCCATCGGCCCGCCCCCGGCGGGCCGGGCGGCGGCACTGGGCGCCGCCATCCGGCCCGGTGTCATGGCCGAGGCCGGGTACCTCGACTCCGTCGAGCGGTTCGACGCGGCACTGTTCGCCCTCTCCCCCCGGGAGGCCCGCGCCACCGACCCCCAGCAGCGACTCCTGCTGGAGCTGTGCTGGGAGGCGTTCGAGGACGCGGCCATCCGCCCCGACTCCGCCGACGCCTCCCATACCGGAGTCTTCGTCGGCGCCACGGCCGAGGAGTACGGACTGCTGCTGCGGCGGGCCGGGGAACGGACCGGACCCCACCAGCTGACCGGCGCGAACCGCGCCTTCCTCGCCAACCGCCTCTCCCACTGCTTCGGCCTGTCCGGCCCCAGCGTCACCCTCGACACCGGCCAGTCCGCCGCGCTGGTCGCCGTCCACGCCGCCTGCGAGAGCCTCCGCTCCGGAGAGTCCACGCTCGCCGTCGCGGGCGGGGTCCAGCTGAACCTCGCCGACGAGGGCGCCGAGGCGCTCGCCCGGCTCGGCGTGCTCTCCCCGGACGCCCGGTGCTTCACGTTCGACTCCCGCGCCAACGGATTCGTCCGGGGCGAGGGCGGCGGACTGATCGTCCTCAAGACCCTCGCCCGCGCCCTCGCCGACGGCGACCGGATCCACGGCGTCATCCGGGGCACCGCCGTCAACAACGACGGGCCCGCGCCCGGACTCACCACCCCCAGCGCACCCGCCCAGGCCCGTGTCATCCGGGCCGCCTGCCGCCGGGCCGGAGTCACCCCCGGTGCCGTGGACTACGTCGAACTCCACGGCACCGGCACCCCGGTCGGCGACCCGGTCGAGGCCGAGGCACTCGGCGCCGCCTACGGTCGCGTACCGCGCCGGGCACCGCTCCTCGTGGGCTCCGTCAAGACCAACATCGGGCATCTGGAGGCCGCCGCCGGAATCGCCGGACTGCTCAAGACGCTGCTCGCCCTCCGGCACCGGACCCTGCCGCCCAGCCTGAACCACCGCGGCGCCAACCCGGCCATCGACACCCGGACCTGGCAGCTCAAGGTCGTCACCGAGCCCACCCCCTGGCCCCGCCCCGCCGACCGTCCGGTGCTCGCGGGCGTCTCCTCCTTCGGCGTCGGCGGCACCAACGCCCATGTGGTGCTGGAGTCCCCGCCCGAGCCCATGGAGCCCGTGCCCATGGAGCCCGAGTACACGGCGGGGGCCCAGGACACGGCGGAGACCACGGCCTCGGACGCGCCGACCGCCGTCCGGCCCGCCTCCCGCCGTACCCCGCCACGCAGCACACCCCCCGCCGAGCCGTCCACGACCGTCTGGACGCTCTCCGGCCATACCGAGGCCGCCCTCCGGGCGCAGGCCCAGCGGCTCGCCGACCACGCCGACGCCCACCCCGGGCTCACCGCCACCGCCATCGGACACACCCTCGCCACCGCCCGCGTGCCCCTGACCCACCGCGCGGCCGTCCTGGGACCCGACCGCGCCCACCTGGTCACGGCCCTGCGCGCGCTCGCCGACGACCGCCCGGCCGACGGACTCGTCCGCGCCATCGCGCGACCCGTCGACGGCCGTCCGGTCTTCGTCTTCCCCGGCCAGGGCTCGCAGTGGACCGGTATGGCCGAACAGCTCCTCGCGGCCTCACCCGCCTTCGCCGACTCCCTCCACGCCTGTGACCAGGCACTGGCCCCCTGGGTCGACTGGTCGGGACACTCCCTCGCCGACATCCTGCGGGGCGCCGAAGGCGCCCCGCCCATGGCCCGCACCGACGTCAACCAGCCTGTCCTGTGGGCGGTGATGGTCTCCCTCGCCGCCGTCTGGCGTGCCCACGGTGTCCGGCCCGCCGCCGTCATCGGCCAGTCCCAGGGCGAGGTGGCCGCCGCCTGCGCCGCCGGGGCCCTCACCCTCGACGACGGCGCCCGTCTCATCGCCGTACGCTCCCAGCTCACCGCGCGGCACCTCACCGGCGTCGGCGCGATGCTGTGGGTCGCAGGCGCCGCCGACGCGGTACGGGAGCGGCTGGCGCCCTGGGCGGACCGTGTCTCCATCGCCGTGGTCTCCGGGCCCGAGTCCGTCGTCCTGGCCGGGGACCGGGACGCGCTGGACGAGATCCTCGCCGCCTGGGAGCCCGACACCCGGGTCCGCCGGGTGGAGGCCGACTACGCCTCCCACACCGCCGCCGTCGAACCCCTCAGGGACGAACTGCTCGCCGCCCTCGCACCTCTGCGCCCCCGGGCGGCCGGCGTCCCCTTCCACTCGACGGTCACCGCCGGAGTGCTGGCGGGTGCGGAACTGGACGCCGGGTACTGGTACCGCAACCTGCGTGAACCCGTCGATCTCCACGGCGCCCTGCGCACCCTCCTCACCGCGGACCACGACACGTTCATCGAGATCAGCCCGCACCCCATCCTGCTCGCGGCCGTACGGGACTGCGCGCTCGCCGAGGACCGTACGGCGGTGACCGTACCGACCCTGCGCCGGGGCGAGGGCGGCTGGGACCGCTTCCTCACCTCCTTCGCCGAACTCCATGCCCAGGGCGTGCCCGTGCCCTGGGACCGCGTCCTCCCCAGCGCCCGCCGCGTCCCCCTGCCCAGCTACGCCTTCCAGCGCGAACGCCACTGGGCCGGTGACGCCGACACCCCCGCCCGGCCGCCGGTGGCCGCGCGGTCCCGCGCCGACGCCGTGCTCCGGGAGATCGCGGGCGTCCTCGGCGCGCCCGACCCGGCGCGCGTCGACACGACCGCCAGCTTCAAGGAACTCGGCTTCGACTCCGCCCTGCTGGTCGAGCTGACCACCCGGCTGGACGCGGTCCTCGGGCGGCGTCTCACCAGCGCCACCCTCTTCAGCCATCCGACGCCGGAACGCCTGATCGCCCATCTCGGCGACGGCCCCGCACCGGAGGAGCGGCCGCGGGACGTCCGTACCCGCGCCGAGGGCCCCGAGGGAACCCGCACCCACGCCCACGGCGTCTCCGCCGACGACCCGGTCGTGATCGTCGGCGTCGGCTGCCGCTACCCCGGCGGCATCGACTCGCCCGACTCCTTCTGGGCCGCGCTCGAAGCGGGCGCCGACCTCATCACCCCCGTCCCCGGCGACCGGGGCTGGGACGATGACCTCCGGCGCTTCGGCGGCGGCTTCCTGACGGAGGCCGGGATGTTCGACGCCGGGTTCTTCGGCATCTCCGCACGTGAGGCGCTGGCGATGGATCCGCAGCAGCGGCTGCTGCTGGAGACCTCCTGGGAGGCCCTGGAGCGCGCCGGGATCGACCCCTCCTCCCTCCAGGGCGCCGACACCGGGGTCTTCTTCGGCGCCATGGCGCAGGAGTACGGCGCCCGTATGCACGAGACGACCGACGAGAACGGCGGCTACGCCCTCACCGGCACCTCGCCCAGTGTCCTGTCCGGCCGGGTCTCCTATGTACTCGGGCTCCAGGGCCCCTCCGTCACCGTCGACACGGCATGCTCGTCGTCACTGGTCGCGCTGCATCTGGCGGCCCAGGCCATCCGCTCCGGCGAGTGCTCCACCGCCCTCGCGGGCGGAGTGACCGTCATGGCCGGACCCGGCATCTTCCTGGAGTTCTCCCGTCAGGGCGGACTGTCGGCGGACGGCCGGTGCAGGTCGTTCGCGGCGGGTGCGGACGGTACGGGGTGGGCCGAGGGCGTCGGTGTGCTGGTCCTCCAGCGGTTGTCGGACGCGGTACGGGAGGGCCGTGAGGTCCTGGCGGTGCTGCGGGGTTCGGCGGTCAACCAGGACGGCGCGTCCAACGGACTGACCGCGCCCAATGGACTCGCCCAGGAACAGGTGATCCGCCGGGCGCTGGCCAACGCCGGTCTTGCGGCGTCCGAGGTGGACGCGGTGGAGGCGCATGGCACGGGCACCGTCCTCGGCGACCCCATCGAGGCCGAGGCCCTACTCGCCACCTACGGCCAGGACCGGGCGGAGCCGCTCCGGCTGGGGTCGGTGAAGTCCAACATCGGTCATGCCCAGGCGGCGGCCGGAGTGGCGGGCGTGATCAAGATGGTGCTGGCGCTGCGGCACGGGGTGCTGCCCCGCACGCTGCATGTGGACCGGCCGTCGGAGAAGGTGGAGTGGGACGCGGGGCGGGTGGAGCTGCTGACGGAACCGGTGCCGTGGGAGGCGAACGGCCGCCCGCGCCGGGCCGGTGTGTCCTCCTTCGGAGTCTCGGGCACGAACGCGCATGTCGTGATCGAGGAACCTCCCCTGAGGAGGGAAGCTCCCGCCGACCCGACCAGCCCAGGGCGTCCCGAGAACGCGCGGCCTGATGCCGTCCAAGCTCCCCAGTCCCTGCCGCTGGTCCTCTCCGGCCGCACCACGACCGCCCTCACCGCCCAGGCCAGGCGCCTGGTCCACCACATCGGTGACACCACACCCGCGTCGGCCGCCCTGGCTCGCGCCCTGGTCACCAGTCGCCCGCTGAGGGATCACCGTGCCGTGGTGCTGGGGCTGGAGGGGCTGCGGGAGCTGGCGGAGGGGCGTTCGTCGGTGGGTGTGGTGGTGGGTGAGGTCGCGGATATGGCTCGGCGGTCGGTGTTGGTGTTTCCGGGTCAGGGGGCTCAGTGGGTGGGGATGGGGCGGGAGTTGTGGGAGTCCGAGCCGGTGTTCGCGGCGCGGATGGAGGAGTGTGGGGCGGCGTTGGCGCCGTTTGTCGACTGGTCGTTGCGGGAGGTGGTGTTGGGGTCGGGGAGTTTGGAGCGGGTGGATGTGGTGCAGCCGGTGTCGTTCGCGGTGATGGTGTCGCTGGCCGCTCTGTGGGAGTCGTATGGGTTCCGTCCGGATGCGGTGGTGGGGCACTCGCAGGGGGAGATCGCCGCTGCGTGTGTGGCGGGGGCGTTGTCGCTGGAGGATGCGGCGAAGGTGGTGGCCCTGCGGAGTCAGGTGATCGCCGAGGGGTTGGCGGGCCGGGGCGGGATGCTCTCGGTGGCTCTGTCCCCGGACGAGGTCGAACTCCCGGCGGGGGTGTCGCTGGCCGCGGTGAACGGTCCGCGTGCGGTGGTGCTGGCGGGTGATCCGGTGGCGCTGGACGTTCTGGAGGAGGCGTATCGGGGGCGTGAGGTGCGGGTGCGGCGGGTTCCGGTGGACTATGCCTCCCACTCCGCTCAGGTGGAGTCGGT
>NZ_JBHVHF010000393.1:0-6159 GCF_042800315.1 Streptomyces sp. NPDC057638 | reverse complement strand
GCCCTGGTCCGGCGCCCGCCCGCGTTCCCCCTGCTGATGGCGGTGACCTCCCACGACCCGTCGGTCCTGCCCGCGGGTCCCGCGCGGCGGTACGAGATCGGGGTGCGCCCCCTGGGCCGCGAGGGGGTACGGGGGCTGCTGGCGGAGGCGTACGGCGAGCACTCCTGCGGTCCCCTGGTCCCGGTCGCCGTCGCCGCGACCGGGGGCAGCCCGGCCCTGCTGACGGCGGCGATCCGCCGCTGCCCCGGCCCCGCGCCCACCCCCGACGAACTGGAGGCCGTCGCCGAGCAGATAGGCCGGGAGCAGGCCCGCCGGGCACTGGCGCCGCTGCCCGACTCCCTGGTGGCCCTGGTCCGCGCGAGCGCGGTGGGCCGGGGCGATCTGACCTGGGCGCAGGTGTACGAGGTGGCGCATCCCCGCCCGCGCGGGAGCGAGCGCCCGGCCGCCGGTCCGGCGTCCACCGGGGCCGCCTGGTACGCCGGGCGTCCCGGTTCCGTACCGCCGCAGTCCCGCGCCCCCTCGCCCGAGCCCGGTTCCGTACCGCCACACCACCACGCCCTGCCGCCGCATACCGCACCGCCCGGGCCCCACTCCGTGCCCGCGCGGGTCGGTCCTGTCGGGCCCCGGGTCGGTCCCGTACCGTCGTGGTCGCGGTCCGGGCCACGGGGGTGGCCGTCCGCGGCGGCGGAGGGTGAGCCGGGCTCCGAAGCGCCGCCCCCGCCGGGGAGTTCCCCGCCCGGGGAGGCGGCGACGGCGGCGCGTTCCGGGCCGTGCCGGGGCGCGGAGCGGCCGGACGCGGTGGACTCGCCCGCCTATGAGCACCTCCCCCAACCTCGTCAGCCCCGCTCGGACGGGGACACCCGGTCCGTACCGTCCGCGTCCGATCCGGTCCGCCGCTCCGAACGGGCACGCCACGCCTGGCGGCTGCTCCAGGCGCGGGCCGTGGTGGCCGCGCGGGAACGGGGCGACGGAACGGGGCGGGAACGAGAGGACAGGGCTGGGTGGGCGGGAACAAACACAGCTGGGTGGGCGGGAACAAACACAGCCGGGTGGGCGGGAACAAACACAGCCGGGCCGGCGGAAGCTGACACAACCGGGCCGGCGCCCGGGGCATCGCCGCGTGATGAGAGCGGTGTCACGAGTGAATCCCCCGCGCCCTGGGTAGGGAAGGGCCCCGCACGCTCCCGGCGTGGCGGCTTCCCCGCCGACACCGCCCAGGACGCGTGGCGGCTGCTGGTGCAGCGCGCGGCGCACGCGGAGCGCGCCCGTACCGGGGAGGGGCGCGGGCCAGGAGACACGCGGGGCGCGCACGAGCACGCGCCGGAGTCCGCCACCGGTGAGACCCGCTCCCCGTCCCACGGCCTCGACACCCCCCTCCACGCAAGCCCCGGAAGCGCGGGAAACCCCGTGTCTCCGCCGCGTCCCGCCGCCCCCTGGGACAGCGCCGCAACCGGCCGCTCACACCCCCTCCCCACCGCCGGAGAGTCGCACGGCCCCGGTGGCGCGTTCCCCGCTCGCCACGGCCAGGAGGGGTCGGCGGATGGCGCGCCCGCCGCCTGCGGACTGGACGGGCGGCCCTGTCTGGAACAGCTGGGGAACCCCCTGGAGACCGGGACCCCTTGGCTGTCGGCGGCACCGCAACGCTCCGTCCCTCTGGTCGACGACCGGCTGGACCACCGTGGTCCCGGCCGCGAGGACCACGGCGAGCGGTCCGGGCGGACCGCTTTCCGCGCCCACGAGACGCTGGAGGTACGGGAGCGGCCCTGCCGGGGGGCGCCCGGAGGCCAGCCCCCGGACCGCTCCCAGGGTCAGTTGCGGGCCGCGCTCGCCCGTACCGGACTGGTGGACTGCGGCGACCGGCCACGGCTGCACGACACCCTGGTCGCGGGCCGGGTGCTCGCCCTCCTGGAACCGGGCCAGCGGCACGAGCTGTACGGCCGCGCCGTACGGGTGGGGCGGCGGGACGGCGCCGAGGTGGCCACCCTCGCCCGGCTCGTGTCCCAGACCGAGCTGACCGGTCCCTGGGTGGTGCGCGTGCTGCACACCGCCGGACGCCGGGCGCGCGCGGGCGGCGACCACCAGCACGCCGTCCATCTGCTGGAGCGCGCGCTCGACCGGGGCGCGAGCGGCACGGTCCGCGCCGAGGTCCTGCTCGAACTCGCGCTGGCGCAGATGTATGTACGCCCGGAGGCCGCCGACCGTGGTCTGCGCCGGGTGCTGGCCGAGACGGCGGGGCCCGATCTGTCCGCCGCCCGGCTCCGCGCCGCCGACCTGCTCGCGCTGCGCGGCGGTGGCCGGGTCGCGGCCCGCGCGCTCGCCGAGGCCGACGCGCGGCCGACCATCGGGCCACGGGAGCAGCACACGCTGCGGGCGCTCGGCTGTCTGCTCACGCACGGGGTGTCGCCGAACGCCGAACACGCCCACGGCCGTGCCGGGGACGAGACCGTGGATCCCGCGCGGGCCGCGGCCACCGCCTGGCGGCTGTGCGCCCTGGGACACGACCTCCACGAGGCGCGCCGTCTCGCGCTCGCGGTCCTGGGCGACGAGGGACTGTTCGCGCCCCGGCTGACGGCCGTACGGGTGCTCGCGGTGGTCGAGGACCTGGCCGCGGCGCGGGACGGGCTGCGGCGGATCGAGGCGGACGCCCGGCGGCGCGGGGTCCGCCCGGCGATCGGCATGGCCCTGCTGACCGACGCCGAACTGGCGCTGCGCAGCGGTGAGCTGTCCCGGGCCCGGGACCGGCTGACGGCGACCCTCGCGGAGGTCGAGCGCCGCCACTGGCATCCACGGACCCTCCAGCGGCTGACCGCCGTCGCCATGCTGATCCATCTGGAGTCGGGGATGGTGGGGCGGGCCGCCGCGGTGCTGGCCATGGCCGCGCCACACCGGCACGAGCGCGGCTTCGAACGGGCCGAGCTGCTGTTCGCGCGCGGGGTGCTCGATCTGCACACGGGCCGCCGGGCGGAGGCGACGGCGCATCTGGCGGAGTGCGGACGGCTGCTGACCAACGCGGGCTGTCTCAATCCGGCGATCGTGGCGTGGCGTTCCCATCTGGGGATGGCGCTGGCCCCGGAGGATCCGGAGGCCAGTGCCCGGCTGCTGGCCGAGGATCTGTCGGCGGCCCGCGGCTGGGGCGCGCCGGGCGCGGTGGGCGCGGTGCACCTCTGTACCGGTCTGGCGCTGTCGGGGCCGGTGGCCCTGCGGCATCTGCGCAGCGCCACCCGGGTGCTGGCCAACTCCGGTTCCCGGTGGCGCTCCGCCCGGGCGCGGGTGGAGCTGGCGTCGGCACTGCTGGACGAGGGGCGCCCGGGGGACGGCCGACGGCTGCTGTCGGAGGCGCTGGAGTCGATGTGTACGTACGGGGGGCGCCCGACGCCTCGCGCCGAGGACGTCGCCGCACGCTACGCCGAGCTGGTCCGCTCCTCGCGGTCCCGGCTGACCACGGCCCAGCTCCGGGTGGCCCGGCTGGCCGCGGAGGGCCGTGCCAACCAGGAGATCGCCGAGTCCCTGTCGCTCTCCCGCCGCACGGTGGAGCTGCATCTGACGAAGAGCTACCGGGCGCTGGGGATCGCGGGCCGCGGCGACCTGGCGACGGCGCTGGGCCATGACGACGAGCGACGGCTGGCGCGGTGACGGGAAGGGTGTGCCGTGGGGGCCGCGGCGCGGCACTGGGGGTGCCCCAGGCTCCGCCCGGGGCACCCCCACCCCGGACTCAGCCCAGGTGCCCCTCCCAGGACCCACGGCGCAGGGACGGGCGCACCACCCGGGCCGCCAAGCCCAGGGGTGGGGGCACCACCCGGCCGCAGAACCCAGGAACGGGCGCACCACCCGGGCCGCACGGCCTCAAGGGAGAGCGGCCCACGCGAGCCTCGCACGATTCCTCGGCGGCGCCCTGGGAGTGAGCGGGGTACGGGACGGAGGCCGTTCTTCCCGTACCCCGCTCGGCGGAGACGCGGCGGCTACTCCGCCGATGGGCCCAGGGGACCGCGCACCCCGGCGTCCGGGCGGACGAGGCCCTCGCGGAGGGCTACCGCCACCGCCTGGGTGCGGTTGGGGCTGTTGAGCTTGGACAGCACGATCGCCACCAGGCGCTTGGCGCTGTGCTCGGAGAGGGCGAGGGCCTGACCGATCTGCTTGTTGCTCAGGCCCTCGACCAGGAGTTCCAGGACCTGGCTCTCCCGGGCGGTGAGCAGCACCGGCGGCGGTGCGGCCAGGGACGGGCCGTCGAGCGGATGGCGCTGGTGGGCGACGCGGGGCAGGGGGTCGAGGGCGATCTTCTCACCGTCGGCGAGCCGCCTCAGGGCATCGCCGAGCCGTGCGGTGGTCAGCGCCTCCTGTTCGAGGACGCCGTCGCAGGCGATGGTCACGGGTGTGCCGCGCTTGAGTTCCACGGCGGGCAGGACCAGTACCACGAGGATGCCGTTGGCCTGGGCCACACCCGCGAGATCGGCCGCCCAGGCCGAGTCGCCGAACCCGGTGCCGTTCGCCGCCCACAGGACGAGAACGTCACAGGAGAGGATGAGGAGTTGGATGGTGTCCTCGGCCGCCTCGGCCGCGAACTCCTCGGGTGCGAAGACGGCGTGGCTGTCGACCCCGGCGGTCCGTTCCAGCATCCGCGCGAGACCGCCCCGCATGACCTCGCCCGCCGCCACGACGGCGACCTTCACACCACCTGCGTCATTCATGGTCCCGCTCCCCCGAACATCGCTCGTCCCGCCAGCCCATCAGATGACCGTGAATACCCGTGGGCCACGATCTTCCGCACAGTAGACGATCATGGATCGCGAAACGGCGAGCACCACCCTTTCATATCGTTCTTCCATCAGACCACCGCCAGCGTGGCACAGTGACACAACGTCATGCCTTGGCCTTGACCTCGCCGCGAAGGAGGTCAGGCTTTGGCCCTGGCCTCGATGCGGTCGGCGGCGAAGGACGGGCCGTGGACCGCGCGGATCTCCGCCCGGACCTCCCCCACCCTCGCCCGGGTGCCCTCGTCGGCGGCGAGGCCCAGCACGGCCGAGCGCAGCGACTCCGCGGTCACCGCGTGGGTGGGAAGTTCGACCCCCAGGCCCAGCTCCGTCAGACGCTCGGCGATCAGTCGCTGCTCGGGCATCTGCGGCAGCGTCACCAGCGGGGTGCCGAACGCGAGCGACTCCACCACGCTATTGGTCCCGGCATGACTGACCAAGACGTCCGCGCGGTCGAGCACGCTCAGCTGCGGCACCCAGCTCATCGCCCGCAGGTTCTTCGGCAGCGGCCCGAGCGCGCCGAGGTCGGCCTTCTCCCCCACCGACATCACCACCTGCCATCCGGTGTCGGCGAACGCGTCCGCGCACAGACGGACGAAATCCTCCTGACGGTCGTAGCTGAAGCTGCCCTTGGTCACCAGAACGAGTGGTTCTCCGTCGGCCGGGGGGTCCCACCTCGGCTCCCCGGCCCTTCCGGTGTCCAGACAGGCACCCACGAAGGCGAACCGGTCGTCGAAGGTCTCGTGCGCGGGCTGGAGCCGCTTGGGCAGGAAGACCAGGTTGGACTCCTCGGAGGGGGCGTTGAACTCCTCCAGGGTCATCCCCTCAAGGCCGTTCTCCTCCAGCAGCCGTCCCTGCTTGACGAAGAAGTCGATGAGGGCGGGATGGTCCGGGCGTATCTGGCCCTCGTACAGGGCGCCGATCCGCTGGGTGAGCGAGTAGTGCTCGTTGGAAGCGAACGTTCCGTACATCTGGATCGCGGGCCTGCCCCACTTGCGGGACAGGACACGCCCGGCGGCGAAGGTGCTGACGTCGTAGAGGAGCACATCCGGCAGGTCGTCGCCGAACCCGGCCTCGTAGAGCGGGACGGTGGCGAGGGCCTCGTCGATCGAGCGGACCGGTTCATGGGCCAGGTACTCGGCGTCGACCCGGTCGGGGATGGTGCGGGAGGCGAGCCAGGAGTCGTATCGCAGGACACGGGCCCCGGTGCGCTCCGCCAAGGCCGCGTACCGGTCGGTCGTGGCGAAGGTCACCCGGTGCCCGCGGCGTATCAGCTCCTCGGCGATCGGCAGGTTCGTCGTGATGTGTCCAAAGGCGGGAAGCGGCAGAAAAGCCACATGAAGTGCACACATAGCGGCAGCATGGCACTGCCCTCCACGGCCGGTCAGGCCGTGGAGGGCAGGTGTAGAAA
>NZ_JBHVHF010000392.1:0-6163 GCF_042800315.1 Streptomyces sp. NPDC057638 | reverse complement strand
GCCCGGGTGGACAGGTCCACCCGGGCTCACCCGTACTCCGTGCCGGTCACCGGTCCGGCTCAGAACCGTCCCCAGGGACCCAGCGCCAGCCCCGGCTCGTCGTCCTTCTGGCGGCAGACCCGCAGCGAGCCGTCGGCGCCGAAGGCGGCGAGGACCACCCGGCCCCGGCCGTCCAGCGCGAGGGCCGGGACACCGACACACGGTTCACCGGTAAGGGTCCAGGTCACGCCCCGGGACTCGTCCTCGGTGGGGTAGGCGGCCAGCGCGGGCCGGCCGGTCGCGGCGTCGCGGTGGGCCAGGATGGTGCAGTCGTGTCCGTCGACGGGGGCGCGCAGCAGCGCGATGGGGCCGGTGCCCGTGCCGGTGCCGAGGACCGCCGGGGCGTCCATGCCCGGCCGCCAGGCCCGTACCGTACGGTCGGCGGCCGAGTGCCAGTACCAGGTGATCCGGTCGTCGGCGGTGGCCAGTCCGCTGACCGAGTCCGCCTCCGCCTTGTCCGCGAGGTCCTCGCGCCGGTGGAACTTGACGCCCTTGGTCTCCTGGCCCCAGTGCATCACCGCGTCGGCGGTGGGCAGCGCGAACGCCATCAGCCCCCGGGCGTCGATGGTCCCGGTCACCGCGCCCGCCCCGGCGCTGCCCTTGTAGTCGGCCCACTTGTTCCACTTGCCGTTGGGCACGCTGGAGCGTCCGCAGACGCCGCCGCCGACGTTCCGTACGAAGACGTGGAGGGAGTTGTCCGCGTCGACCACGGCGCCGGGCTGGCCCATGAGCGCCGCGTGCCGGGGATCGTTCGGATAGGGGTTTCCGACGACGGACCAGTCGCGGAATCCGAGCCCCGACTGGTACTGGAGGGCGAAGACCACATCGGTGCCGGTCCGGCCGTCCGGCAGCGGACGGCGGCGCAGCGCGACCAGGTGGACATAGCCGTCGGGCCCCTGCGCGATGGCGAGATAGGGGTCCACATCGGGGGCGGGGAAGGAGTCGGGCCCGCTCCAGTGGGGTCCGCCGCGGTGGTCCTCGGTCCAGCGCAGGACCGCTCCGCGCGCGGGCGTGTACGCGGTGAGCCGTCCGTCCTTGCCCCGGACCAGCCAGTCGGTGGTGGGGGGGAGGGAGGTGTCCGGCACCGGCCGTACGGCGGAACTCACAGGATCACGGCCGTCATGACGAGCGGGTTCGACCTCCCCGGGGGCTTTCCCGGCCTTCCGACCCGCTCCGCGTCCGGACCACACCGCCATGCCTCACCGTCGACTTTCCCGCTGCTTCCGCGACCGTCCCGCACAACGTGCGCGACGATAGTACGACAGTGCCTGGGGCCCGGACCGGCCCAGCCATTGCCTACCATGGGGCGGAACAGCCCACCAGTGACCGCACCCCAGAAGAAGAGTGTGTCTGTGAAAGTCATCAGCATCGTCGGTGCCCGTCCCCAGTTGGTGAAGCTCGCCCCCATCGCGGCGGCCTTCGCGGGCACGGAGCACGAGCATGTGATCGTGCACACCGGACAGCACTACGACGCGGACCTCTCCGACGTCTTCTTCGAGGGTCTGGGCATCCCCGACCCGGATGTCCACCTCGGCGTCGGCTCGGGCAGCCACGGCACGCAGACGGGCGCCGTCCTCACCGCGCTCGACCCGGTGCTGGAGCGCGAGAAGCCGGACTGGGTCCTGGTCTACGGCGACACCAACTCCACCATCGCGGGCGCGCTCTCCGCGGTGAAGATGCACCTCCCGGTGGCGCATCTGGAGGCCGGGCTGCGCTCCTTCAACCGGCGGATGCCGGAGGAGCACAACCGGGTCCTCACCGACCACTGCGCCGATCTGCTGCTGGCCCCGACCGAGGAGGCCATGCGCCATCTCGGTGACGAGGGCCTCACCGAGCGTGCCGTCCTCGCGGGCGATGTGATGGTCGACATCTGCCTCAAGATCCGGGACGCGGTCCTGGCCGGCGAGCACGCGGCGCCCGCACTGCCCGAGGGCATCGACCCGGGCCGGCCGTTCCTGCTGGCCACGCTGCACCGCCCGGACAACACCGACGACCCCGAGCGGCTCGCCGCGATCGTCGGCGCGCTGGCCTCGCTGCCGGTGCCGGTGGCGCTGCTGGCGCACCCGCGGCTGGTCGCCCGCGCCGCCGAGCACGGCATCACGCTGGAGCAGGGCGCGATCAAGGTCGGCCGTCCGCTTCCGTACGCCGGTCTGGTCGCCGCCGTGCTGGCCTCCTCCGGTGTGGTCACCGACTCCGGCGGCCTGCAGAAGGAGGCGTTCCTGCTGGAGCGCGTCACGACCACGATCCGCCCCGAGACCGAGTGGGTCGAGACCGTCGCCACCGGCTGGAACACGCTGGTGCCCGACCCGCATCTGATGGGCTCCGAGGCGTGGGCCGCCACCGTCACCCGGGCCGCCCCGACCGCCGACCCCGGTACGCCGTACGGCGACGGCAAGGCCGCCCAGAACGTCGTCCGGATCATGGAAGAGTGGAAGGGGGGCAGCCAGCACGCGTGAGCGTCCCGGCCCCGTCAGCGGGGCCGAGATCCGCACATGTCACCGTGCTAGCGTCACCGCTTATGTCAGCGTCTCCCAGGTCCGGGCTGTCCTCCTCCGAGGGTTCACGGCCGCATGTCATCTACCTGGCCATCGGCTTTCCGCCCGCGGCGAAGAGCAGTGCCTACCGCATGCGCGAGACGGCGAACCAGTTCTGCAACGCGGGCTGGGACGTCACCGTCGTCAACATCGCGCGCGAGTCCTGGGAGCGGGACTCCGGCATCGATCCCACCCTGCTCGACCAGGTCGACCCCCGGGTGAAGATCGTCGAGCTGCCGCTCTCCCGTGAGGACCTGGAGACGGACATCCGTCTCTACTCCGAGGAGCGCGCGCTCAACCCCAACCGCTGGGTCACCCAGCTCCGCGCCCGCCAGCAGAAGACCTTCCCCGAGCCCAACTTCGGCGAGTGGCGGGGCGCGCTGGAGAAGGCCGTCCTCGACATCCACCGCGAGCGCCCGGCCGATCTGCTCGTCGCGAGCTGTGTGCCGTATGTGAACCTCGCCGCCGCCTGGAAGCTCTGGGAGACGGCGAAGGTCCCGTACGCGGTCGACTTCCGCGACGGCTGGTCCATCGACGTGATCACCGGTATCGAGGCGTTCACCAAGGACTCCGAGATGGGCCGCTGGGAACAGAAGGTCCTGGACAACGCGGTCAGCCTCTGGGTGGTCAACGACCCGATCGCCGACCACTACCGGGCCCGCTACCCCGAGTTCGCCTCCCGGGTCGAGGTCGTCCGCAACGGGTACGACGCCGACAGCGCCCCCGGCCTCGCCCACAGCGCCGACGCCGAGGCCGGGCTGACCTTCGGCTACCTCGGCACCGTGAACTTCACCCCCGCCCATCTGGAGACCGTGCTCAACGCCTGGCGCGCGGCCCGGGAGCGGGAACCACTGCTCGCGGGCGCCCGCTTCGAGGTCCGCGGCCATATCGGCAACGGCGCCGGGCGCGAGGCCAACAAGCACTCCGAGATGCTCAAGCAGGCCGAGGTGGACGGCGTCCACTTCGGCGGCCCCGCCGCCAAGGCCGAGGTCTCCGAGATCTACGCCCGCTGGGACGCCATGGTCCTGATCCTCATCGGCGGACGCTATGTGACCTCCGGCAAGGTCTACGAGTACATGGCCACCGGACTGCCCATCGTCTCCGCCCATGTGGTCGAGCACGACGCCTCCAACGTCCTGGAGGGCCACCCCCTGTGGACCGGGGCGGTCGGCCTGGACGAGGAGAAGCTGGCCGAGTCCTTCGTCACGGCGGCCCATATGGCCGTCGAGACCAGCGACGCGGTCCACGCCGAGGCCATGGCCCACGCCGACCAGTTCACCCGTGAGGTGCTGATGTCCGTGGCCGTGAAGAAGCTGGTCAGACGACTTGCCGACGATCACGGCGGCCCGCCCGTCCAAGGCGCCGGATCCCAGCCCGAGTCGATCGCCGCCGGAGGGCCCACCTCGTGACCGATGTGCTTTTCGTCGCCACCGCCAAGCCGCAGCTCGGCGTACTGGCCGGGGCGGTGGGCAAGTTCCGCGCCCTCGGCGCCCGGGTCCATATGGCCGTCCTCTTCGACGCGCGTGAGTCCACCGAGGAACTCGACACGCTCGGCCTCGACAGCTACCACCAGCTGCCGTTCGGCATAGGGCACCTGTCCACCTCCACCCGGCGCAAGCTGAAGAAGGTGCCGCACGGGCGGCGCCTGTGGGTGCAGGTCCGGCGCGAACCGTGGCTGCGCGGCCACGGTGGGAGCGCGGCCCACCTGGTCGCCCTCGACCCCAACGCGGTCTACACCGTGTGGCGGCTCTCCCAGTACAACGCCTCGGCGGGCGCCTTCTTCGGGCTCGCCCCGGCGCTGCGCGCGCTGGAGACCCAGCAGGGCTCCACCCCGCCCGCCAAGCGCCGGATGATGCCGCCCGCCGCGGTGCTCGCCAGCGATGTGCGCCGGGAGGCGAAGGCCCTGCCGCGTACCGTCATCCGTACCGCCACGGCCCGTCCCGTGATGCGGTCGGCCGTCGGCGCCCGGCTGTGGCGCACCGCGCTGGGCGCGCCCGGCGTGCCCGCCTCCGTCCGCGCGGCGCTCTCCCGTCAGGTCGCCGAGGGCATGCGCTGGGCCGGACGCCCCGGTGGCGCCACCCTCGCGCTGACCACGGCCGCCCGCCATATCGGCGACCGTACGATCCGTACCGGACTGCTGGACGAGGCCGTCCGCACCGAACTGGGCAAGGGCATCGCGCCCAAGGCCCTGGACAGCACCGTCCAGGAACTCCTCACCCAGGCCGACGAGCAGCTCAAGGTCGGGGACCCGGCCGCCGCCGCGTCCACACTGGACCGGGCGCTCGTGCTCGGCTTCCACCGGGTGATCCATATCGACCAGCTCAGCTCGCCGCTGGCGGTCGACCCGGCGGCGTTCGCCAAGCCGGTCCACGCGGCCGAGGTGATGCGGCGGATCCAGCAGCCGCGCGGCCGTAAGACCCCGGCCAAGCAGCCCCCGCTGGACCGCCCGATGCGGCTCCTCGTCACCACCAGCGCCAACGACAACTTCCTCCAGCTGATCCTCAAGCAGTACGAGGAACACCCGGACGTCGAGCTGCGCTATCTCGACCTGGCCGCCTCCACCGCCATGAAGCGGCTCTCCTGGGCCGGGCGGCGGATGATAGAGAACCGCCTCGGCGGGGACGAGCTCTACGCCGAGCAGGTCGAGGCCATGATGCGCCCGCACCTGGACTGGGCCGACACCGTCTTCCTCGACTGGTGCGTGGCCCCGGCCGTGATGCTGACGACCATCGACCCGGGCGACACCCGGATCGTGGTCCGGCTCCACAGCTACGAGGCCTTCACCCGCTGGCCGCACCTGGTGGACTTCTCCCGTATCGACGACCTCGTCTACGTCGCCGACCACGTACGGGACCTGACCACCTCCCTGGTGCCCATGCTCCGGGGCGAGCAGGCACCGCGCACCCACATGCTCCACAACGCGATGGACCTCAGCGGCTTCGACCGGCCCAAGCCCGCCGACGCCCGCTTCAACCTGGGGCTCATCGGGATCTCCCAGGTCGCCAAGGACCCCCAGTGGGCCATCGACGTCCTGGAGCGGGTCCGCGCCGAGGACGACCGCTACCGGCTGCTGCTGGTCGGCGGCGACATGGACCCCAAGACCAGCCGGGCCACCAAGGACTACCTCAAGGAGTTCGAGGCGCGGATCGCCCCGCTGGAGGAGTCCGGCGCGGTGGTGCGGCTCGGCCCGACGGACGACGTGCCGTCGAAGCTGGTCGAGATCGGCACCATCATCAGCTCCTCCGTACGCGAGGGCTGCCATGTCGGCCTGATGGAGGGCGCGGCGAGCGCGGCGGTACCGGTGGTGCGGGACTGGCCGTTCTACGCGGGCCGCGACAACAGCGCGCGCACGCTGTACCCGGACGGCTGGGTGGTCTCCTCACCGGAGGAGGCGGCCCGGCGGATCCTGGAGACGACCGCGTCGGAGGACGTGTGGCGGGCGGCCGGGAAGCTGGCGTCGGAGCACGCGCTGTCGGTGTGGGACTGGCCGGAGGTCGGCCGCGACTTCGACGAACTCCTCCTGGGCTTCGACGACTAGGTCCTGTCCGTATCCGAGGCTGAGGCCCGCCTCCCGGTTCATCCCCGGGAGG
>NZ_JBHVHF010000391.1:0-6165 GCF_042800315.1 Streptomyces sp. NPDC057638 | reverse complement strand
GATCGCCCTCGATGAGCGGCTCGCCGAGCGCACCGGGCTGCGGCCCGGGGAGAAGGCGGCCGTGATCACCCGTGACGGCGCCCGGGAGTACACCGTGTCCGCGCTGGTGACCGGCCCCGGCGCGGCCGAGACGGTCTTCCTGGCCGATACGGACGCCGCCACCGCCTCCGGACGACCCGGCACCGCCGACGCCATCGGGATCCTCACCACTCCCGGGACCTCCGTCGACACTGTCCAGCGGGCCGTGGAGCAGGCCGTCGGCGACCGGCCCGTCTCCGTACTCTCCGGCGATGAACGCGGCCGGGCCGAGGA
Source organism: Streptomyces sp. NPDC057638 (assembly GCF_042800315.1). Taxonomy (NCBI): domain Bacteria; kingdom Bacillati; phylum Actinomycetota; class Actinomycetes; order Kitasatosporales; family Streptomycetaceae; genus Streptomyces; species Streptomyces sp. NPDC057638. The sequence continues at coordinate 5,853 of NZ_JBHVHF010000391.1, read as the reverse complement.
CCCCGGCATCGTGCCGGACGGCTCCAAGCTGATCACCCTCGCCTCGGTCTTCGGCGGGCTCTCCGCGATGGTCACCGTGTTCGTGGTCTCCAGCACCCTGAGCCTCTCCATCCAGCAGCGCCAGCGCGAGATGGCCCTCCTGCGGGCGATCGGCACCACCCCCGGCCAGCTACGGCGGCTCATCGTCGGCGAGACCCTGTTGATCTCCATCATCGCCACCGCCCTCGCCACCCTCCCCGGACCGCTCCTGGGCCGCTGGCTGCTGGACGCCTTCGCCTCGGCGGACGTGGTCTCCGAGGGCATCGCCTACCGGGCGGCCTGGGTCCCGCTGGTGATCGGCGCCGCCACCGGGCTGATCTCCGCCGTGGGCGCCGCGTTCATCGCCGCCCGGCGCCCGGCCCTGACCCGGCCCACCGAGGCCCTGGCCGAGGCGGCGGTGGAGAAGGGCCGACTCAGCCGGGTCCGGGTGGTCTTCGCTCTGCTCTGCCTCGGTGGCGCTACCGCCCTGGCCCTGGTCACCGCCCATATGGACGGCCCCACCGCGGGCAGCACCGCCACCCCCGCCGCCATGCTCTGGACCGCCGGCTTCGGGCTGCTCGGCCCCACCCTCAGCACAGCCGTGGTGGCGGTCGTCCGCCGGCCGCTGTGTACCTTCACCGGTCTCGCCGGACAGCTCGCCGCCGCCAACGCGAAGGCCCGCGCCACCCGGCTGGCGGGCGCGGTGATGCCCGTCATGCTCGCCACCGGCCTGGCCAGCGCGCTGATCTACCTTCAGACCACCCAGTCCACCGGCTCGGAGCGGGCCTTCGAGGAGAGCCTGCGCGCCGATCTGACGGTCGCCTCCGCCGTCGGCGGACTGCCACTGGAGATGGTCGCGACGGTACGGAGCCAGCCCGGCGTCGCCGCGGCCTCCGCCCGGATCAACAGCCTCGGCTATATCGAGCGGCGCGACGCCGGGGAGAACCCCGAGGAGGCCGACCCCATCGAAGTGCCTCTGCTCGGTGTCACCCATGAGGGCCTGGAGAAGACCACCGGCTACCACGCCGCCAGCGGCAGCCTTGACCGGCTGAGCGGTGAGACCGTGGCCCTGCCCGGCGCGTTCGCCCGGGAAAGCGGCTACGAGCTCGGCGACTCCGTTCCGATGCGCCTCGGCGACGGCTCCCGGGTCCGACTGGAACTGGTGGCCACGGTCGATGGCCGCCGTGGCTATGAGACGGCGCTGCTGCCCGCGGCCCTGATGGCCCCGCACACCTACCAGGGTCTGGTGCCCCAGATCATGGTCCGGGCCACCGAGGACACCAGCGTCTCCGAGCTGCGACAGACCCTGTCGAAGCTCTCCGCCCAGCAGCCCGGCCTGATGGTGGCGGACCGCACCGACCTCGCCGATCTCCACGCGAAGGGCGATGAGACCCAGGCATCGATGTCCTATCTCGTGCTCGCCGTGGTCGTGGGGTACTCGACGATCGCGCTGGTCAACACCCAGGTGATGGCCACGACCGAACGGCGCCGGGAGTTTCTGCTCCAGCGTCTGATCGGCGCCACCCGGCGCCAGGTGATGCGGATGATGACCGTGGAGGCCGTCCTGGTCGCCCTGGCGGGGATCACGCTCGGAGCGGTGGTGGCCCTGCTGACGCTGATACCGCTGAGCATCAGCGTGCTCGGTTCGCCCATGCCCGAGGGCTCACCGCTGATCTTCACGGCCGTGGTGCTCTCGGCCTTCGGGCTGACCCTGCTGACCACACTGGTCTCGGCGGGACTGGTGCTCCGTAACCGTCCAGCGGGAGTGGCGGGCACCCGCGATTGACGTCCGCTCCCGGCCTCCGGTGCTCCCGTCCGACGGCCGGGCGCCTGGGTACAACACCCCGCACCGCGACACCACCAGGTCGGCCCGCTTCAGCCGTGCGGCCCCGGACCGCTCTCTCGTTCCCTGCCGCGATGTTTCACGTGAAACACGCCCTCGGGGACGGGCGTTCCTCAGGGCACCCGGGGACGGCAGGACCGTGAAGTGAGCGGCCCTACAGGCGGACGGGGGCGCGGGAACAGACCGCACAGCGCGCCGCACGAGCGTCCCCCCGCCCAGGGCCGTCCCAGCGTCCACCGACGGCGAGCGTCAGTCGACGCTGCGGAGCAGTCCCTCGATGCCCTTGACCCGACCGGTCAGATCGGCGAGCTGACTCTGGAGGACGCTGTGGTTGACGGCCGCCTCCTCGGCGAGCTTGCGGTAGGACTCCACCGCCGCCGCGTCCGCCCGGTGCCGCTGGAGTCTGAAGTACGCGACCACACTCGCCGTGATGCCGCCGACGACGATCAGCACGATGGCGATGGCAACAACCGCGCCTGTCATGTGCGCTTCCCCTTCTTCACCTTGTCATCCCCTGGCGCCACCGAAGCGTCCCCGGTCATCGCCCCGTGCGCCGCGCTGTCGTCGGCTCGTACGGCGGCGATGATCGTCTCGGCGGTCACATGAAGGTCGAAGTCTGTCAGCTCGAAGTACTTCAGTGCCTTGCCATCCGAGGAGAGCTCCAGGCTGCCAACGACGAGCCCAGCCTTCTCCAGACGTTCCAGATGCATATAGAGCAGAGGGCGCGAGACCCCCAACCGCCGGGCCAGTTCACTGACGTACATCCGGCCACCGGCCAACTCGGCGACGACCCGGAGCCGCTGTGCATGGCCCACGGCAGCGAGCACAGCCAACAGCTCCTCACTGGTCACGCGCGGCCCTCTCGGCTGTTCCGGTCGTCATCCATCTGCCAGCCGAGACTTCCGCATGCCCGGACCACTGTCAAACCTCCCCGGAGCGGGACACCACAACCGCCGTCACCAGCACTTCCGCACCGCTGAGCCAGGGCCCGTCGAGGATCCGGGGCCATCGTCACGACCGTCGGCGACCCCTCGCGCACCCGAGCCAGGAGAGTCCCTTTCCCGGTTCACCGTGGTCCCCGCCACCTCCTTCCGTGGCGGCCGACGCGGTTCGGCGTCGATACGGCCGAGCGCACGGATCGCGAGGACACCCCGGCGGAGGTCGATAGCCACGGCCATACGTCCTGCCACCCACGCCACCGGGCGGCCAGCACGACGCTCCCCCCGGACCGAGGGCGCCGGCTCTGGAAGGGGGACCCGGGTGGCGCCATTCCTGCGACGGAGGCTTCAGACGGGCGCCCACAGATCCATACCGCCGTAGCGGACCGCCTGGATCTTCACACCCCGGAGCCACGTTCCGCCCCGCCATGCTCCTCAGCACCACGGAAAACCCCCACCACGTTTCACGTGAAACATCCCGGGAGACCCGGCCCACCAGGGCGCGTCAACACCGCGCCCTCCCTGCACCCGCCGACCTTCACCCCTCAACGAAAAAAGACCCCTCCGATCGCGTTTCCGCAGATCAGAGGGGTCTATCACGGTGGAGCCTAGGGGAGTCGAACCCCTGACATCTGCCATGCAAAGACAGCGCTCTACCAACTGAGCTAAGGCCCCGGACGGACAACCATAGTGACCCCGACGAGGTCACCGTCACCATCGCAGCCCAGAGTACCGGGTGTTCCCCGCGATCCTGCAAAAGGATGGGGACTCCCGGCGCACGACCACTCTCCGTAAGATGCTGGTCGAGGTTCGCACCAGCGAAGCCCGCTTCCGGGAGCGATGGGGAGACGCAGATGGACGCTGCTCAGCAAGAAACAACCGCCAGAGCCCGTGAGCTGCAGCGAAGCTGGTACGGAGAGCCGCTGGGCGCCCTCTTCCGTCGGTTGATAGACGATCTCGGGCTGAACCAGGCACGCCTCGCGGCCGTGCTGGGACTGTCGGCCCCCATGCTGTCGCAGCTGATGAGCGGCCAGCGGGCCAAGATCGGGAACCCCGCGGTGGTGCAGCGGGTACAGGCCCTCCAGGAACTGGCCGGACAGGTGGCCGACGGCAGTGTGAGCGCCGTCGAGGCCACCGACCGCATGGAGGAGATCAAGAAGTCCCAGGGCGGCTCCGTCCTCACCGGCACCAGCCAGACCACCAGCAGCTCGGGCGCGCCCACCGTGCGCCGCGTGGTGCGGGAGATCCAGTCGCTGCTGCGGTCGGTGGCCGCGGCGGGGGACATCATCGACGCGGCTGACTCCCTCGCCCCCACCCATCCGGAGCTGGCGGAGTTCCTGCGGGTGTACGGGGCCGGACGGACCGCGGACGCCGTCGCCCACTACGAGTCGCACCAGAGCTGACCTCACGACCCGGGCAACTTTCAGGAGCCGAACAACAAGCCAACCGATAGCCGACCGGGCGTGGCCGGGCGGCCCCGAACAGATTCCGAGCTGACCACGAGGCCGGTCCGGCGCACCAGTGCCTCACAAGGGAACGGGGAGCGAACACAGCGCGATGGGTGAGGTCTTCGCCGGTCGGTACGAACTGGTCGACCCGATCGGACGCGGTGGTGTCGGTGCCGTCTGGCGCGCCTGGGACCATCGCAGACGCCGCTATGTGGCGGCCAAGGTGCTCCAGCAGAGCGACGCGCACACCCTGCTGCGCTTCGTCCGTGAACAGGCGCTGCGGATCGACCACCCTCATGTGCTCGCCCCGGCCAGCTGGGCCGCGGACGACGACAAGGTCCTGTTCACCATGGAGCTGGTGAGCGGTGGCTCGCTCGCGCATGTGATCGGCGACTATGGCCCGCTTCCGCCCCACTATGTGTGCACCCTGCTCGACCAGTTGCTCTCAGGACTGGCGGCGGTCCACGCCGAGGGGGTCGTCCACCGCGACATCAAACCGGCGAACGTCCTGCTGGAAGCCACCGGCACCCGCCGTCCCCATGTGCGTCTCTCCGACTTCGGCATCTCCCTGAGAAAGGGAGAACCCCGGCTGACCGAGACCAACTACGTGGTCGGCACGCCGGGATACTTCGCGCCCGAGCAGATGGCCGGGGCTGAACCGGACTTCGCCGCCGACCTCTTCGCCGTCGGCTTGGTCGCCCTCTATCTCCTCGAAGGGCAGAAGCCCGACTCGATCGCACTGGTGGAGCACTTCGCCGCCCATGGCACCCCCGGCGCTCCCCGAGGCATCCCCGAACCCCTCTGGGAGGTCCTGGCCAACCTTCTCCAGCCGGACCCGGAGGACCGCTTCAAGACCGCGACCGGTGCGCGCAAGATGCTGGCCTCGGCGCTGGAACTGCTCCCCGAGGCGGGTCCCGACGACGAACCCGTCGAGATCTTCGACCAACTCGGCCCGCTGCCCCCGGGCTTCGGCCCGGACGGCCCGGACCAACCGCCCACCCCGGGCTCCATGGCCCCACCACCCCCCGCCCCACCGGAGCAGACCCCCTCACCGATCCCTCCCCGCCCCCACACCACTCCGGAAACCGGCGCCCACTCCCTCCTCCGACCACCCCTCCCTCCACCACCAACCGGTGGCCTCCCGGTCCCGCCCCCGCCCCGCCAGCCGCCGACCCCACCCCCTCACCCGGCCCAGCCGACCGGCCCTCCACCCCCGCCCACGACCCCCACCCCAGCACCGGGCCCCTCGCCTTCCGCCCACCCGGCCCGGGCCCCTCTCCCACCCACCCCCCTGCCGGCCATCCTCCCGTCAGCGGGCTATGCCCCGGCCCACGCCTCACCCTCCCCCCACCACGACCCCCTCACCACCCCCACCGGCCCGACCGCCCCGGTCCCCCACCCCACACCCACCAGCACCTACACCGCCCAGACCCCCCAGACCCTCCGCCCCGTCTCCCACCGCCGCCCGGGCCCCACCACCCGTGTCACGATCCCCGTACTCCTGCTGGCCCTGATCTGCTTCGCCGTGGGTATCTGGGCCCTCACCCAACCCTGACCACCCCGGTCCCCCACCCCCGGACAGCAGAAAGCCCCGGCCGCTCTCAGC
>NZ_JBHVHF010000390.1:0-6238 GCF_042800315.1 Streptomyces sp. NPDC057638 | reverse complement strand
GGGTTGGGGGGCGGGGGCGGCCGCCCCCGCCCCGCGTTCCGCCACCCTCACCCGCTTCCCGGGAGGAAGATTGTTACGGCGCGTCAACGGGACCGTGCTCATCATCGCGGCGCTCATCGCCACCATCGGAGCCCTCACCTTCCCCGTCTGGTCCTACGCCGACCGCTCCGGCACCGGCCAGGACCACCTCGACGACTCATCGGTCGCCACACCGTGGGGCCCGCTCTCCGCGACGGACCGGGACTTCCTGGTCCGGGTGCGGCTCGCCGGGCTCTGGGAGCTGCCCGCGGGTCAGCAGGCCATCGAACGGGCGCCGACCCGGGCCATCCGCGACGCGGGCGACCATCTGGTGGTGGGCCACACCGATCTCGACCGCCGCGCCCGCGATGTCGCCGCCAAGCTCGGCGTCACCCTGCCGAACCAGCCCAACGCGCAGCAGCAGGGCTGGCTGCGGGAGCTGTCGGCGGCGACCGGCGAGGCCTACGAACGGGCCTTCGCCCAGCTGCTGCGCAACGCCCATGGCAAGGTCTTCGCGCTGGTGGCGCAGGTGCGCCACACCACCCGCAACATCCTGATCCGCCAGCTCGCCTCGGACGCCAACCAGACCGTCCTCGACCACATCACCATGCTGGAGGCGACCGGCAAGGTGGACTTCGACGCCATCGCCGACGAGGCGGCGGGCGGTTCCACCGCCAGCCCCACCGGTCCTCCGCCGCCCGACGGCGGTGCGGTCCCGGCGCCGCTGCCGGTCGAGCCGGGGGCGGGCCAGCGGCTCACCTCCCAGCCGTCCACCGGGCCCGGCGCGCCGACGGCGATCAACACCGGCCGTCCGGAACCGTCGGTGAGCCCCTGACGGACACCCGCCCGCCCTCGCCGCGCCACGGAAACCTCAAATCAACCTCTGAACGTCTCCTCCCCTGGATTGACCGCCCTGTGGCATGGTCATCACTGCCGCACAGCGCGCCGGATGGCGCGGCTGTGCGGACGAGGGAGACGGGGGCGGGGAGATGGAACTCGGCATAGGCATCGGCTGGCGGCCCGAGATCGCGGAGACCGTGGCGGCACTGCCCGGCCTGGACTGGGTGGAGGTCGTCGCGGAGAACGTCTGCCCCGGCCATCTCCACCCGTCGCTGGAGCGGCTGCGGGCCCGGGGCACCCGGATCGTGCCGCACGGGGTGTCGCTGGGGCTCGGCGGCGCGGACCGCCCCAGCGAGCGCCGTCTGGCGGATCTGGCCGAGCGGGCGCTGGACCTGGGGTCGCCGCTGGTGAGCGAGCACATCGCGTTCGTCCGGGCGGGCGGGGAGCTGACGGCCTCGCCGGTGCTGGAGGCGGGCCATCTGCTGCCGGTGCCGCGCACCCGGGACGCGCTGGCGGTGCTCTGCGAGAACGTCCGCGTCGCCCAGGACCAGCTCCCCGTGCCCCTGGCGCTGGAGAACATCGCGGCCCTGTTCAGCTGGCCCGGTGAGGAGCTGACCGAGGGCCAGTTCCTGACGGAGCTGGTGGAGCGCACGGGAGTACGGCTGCTGATCGACGTGGCCAACCTCCACACCAACCGGGTCAACCGGGGTGAGGACCCGGCCGCCACCCTCGCCGCGCTCCCGCTGGAGGCCCTGGCCTATGTCCATGTGGCGGGCGGGGTGGAGCGCGACGGCGTCTGGCACGACACCCACGCCCACCCGGTACCCCCGGCCGTCCTGGACATCCTGCGCGAGCTGCGCTCGCGGACCGCGCCCCCCGGCGTCCTGCTGGAGCGCGACGACGACTTCCCGCCCGCCGCCGAACTGGCGGCGGAGCTGGAGACGGTACGGGGGGCGGCACGCCTGAGGGAACGTCCCGCCAGGGCATCTGGCGACGCGACCGGGGTCCCCGTCTCCGTACCACCACAGCCGCAGGCACAGGCACAGGTACAGCCGCAGGCACAGACACAGACACAGGCACAGGCACAGGCACAGGCACAGGCACAGCGAACAACGGCACCGGAATCCGCGGGTGCCGGTGACGAGGCGCGGCAGGCGCTCGGGATCGGGCAGGCCGCGCTGCTGTCCGCGCTGGTGGCGGGGACGCCCGCGCCGGAAGGGTTCGACCGCGACCGGCTGCGGACGCAGACCCGGGCGCTGATCGCCAAGCGCGCCACGGTCGTGGCCAAGCTCGCGCCCGAACTGCCGGAGATCCTCGGCGACGGGTACCGCCGGGCCTTCTTCACCTATGCGGCGGCACGGCCCATGCGGGCCGGATACCGGCGGGACGCCATGGACTTCGCCGAGGAGCTGCTGCTCGCCGGGCAGCCCGCCGACGCGCGGGCGCGCCGCGCGCTGACCCTCTGGTGGGAGGAGCGCGCCGCCGCGCGCCCGCCCCGCAGAGCCACCCGTTGGGCACGCGCGGCACGCGCGTTCGTCAGGAGGTAGTCCCACCATGAGCCACGCCGATTCCGCCGTCGCGATCGTGCTCGCGATCCCCCTCTCCACGCTCGGGCTGCTGCTGTTCCGGGCCTTTCTCGCGCTGGGTCCCCGGGGCGGGAAGGAGGAGCTACGGGACCCGTACGAGGCCGCTTTCCTCACCGGTGGCCCCGGCCGGGTGGCGGACGCGGCCATAGCCGCCATGGAGGCCGACGGACGGCTGGAGGTCGGCGAGCCGGGCATCGTGGCCGTACGGCGGGCGGAGGCCACGCACCCGGTGGAGCGGGCCGTGCTGCACCGCCTTGAGGTCGCCGACAGCGGCTCGCTCAACGATCTGCGGTACGCGCTGCGCCGCTCCCAGGCCGTGCAGGCGATCGGTGACGGCCTGGCCGCCCGGCGGCTCCTCAAGGCCAAGAAGAGGGCCCGCAACGGGTACGAGCTGTGGGCGTTCTGGCAGTGCGCCCTGTGCGCGCTGGGGATACCGGTCGTGATTGGCCTGAGCTTTATGGAGGGGGCGACGGGCTGGCCCGGGAGTGAGGTGCCCTTCGGTGCGGTCACCGCGCCCGTGCTCCTGGTGGGCGCGCTGCTCGGCGGCTGGCTGGTGCCCCGCTCGGGGACCTACTGCACCCCGGCGGGCCGCTCCGCGCTGCGCCGCCAGGAGAAGGACGCGGTGCGGGACGCGACCCCGGCGTGGGGAGTGGCCCTGAAGGGGGCTCAGGGGGCGCGCAACCCCGTGCTGGTGTCGTTGCTGGCGGTGTCCGTGGCGGTCCCGGTGGGCTTTGTCCTCCATGGCGAGCAGGCGCAGCCGGAGTGGTGCGGGACCTCGCCGTACGCGCTCGCGGAGGGCACGGAGACCCAGCAGGCGACGGGTGGCGGTGACGGCGGGTCGGGCGGCGATGGCGACGGCGGGGGCTGTGGTGGTTGCGGGGGCTGCGGCTGCGGCGGTTGACGTACGGGCCGACGGGGGCGGGCCCCTGGGGAGCGGTCCGGTGCGGGGCGGCCGAGCGTCATCCGCGAAGAAATTGTGAATATCGTATGGCCTATACGTGGTCACCTCACGTAGAAATCGAGGATGCTCTGGGTCCTCTTCCTTCTGCTGGCCTGGACCGCGGCCGCCCTCGGCTGCGCCCGCCTGTGCGCCACCGCCGTCTCCGTCGCGCGCCCCCTGCCGACCGCCGGGCAGCCACGGCGGGAACTGACCCTGTACGAGGCCGCCTTCCTGGCGGGTGGGCCCACCCGGGTCACCGATCTGACGCTCGTCCTCATGGACCGCCGACGACGGCTGCTGCTGGCGCACACCGGCTGGACGACCCTGGTCGACCCGCGCGGCCACAACGAGCTGGAGCGCTCGGTGATAGCGGCGATCGGGCCCTCCGGGCAGGCCCCCACCCGTACCGTGCGCGCCGCCGCCTCGGCCACCGACGCCGTGGACGCGCTCGGGGACCGGCTGGCGGGCGCCGGGCTCGCGGTGCCCGCGCCCGCCCGGACCCGGCTGGCCACGGCGCTGCGCGGGGTGCGGGCCGCCGCCGTCCTGGCCGGTGTGCTGCTGGCGGTGGCGCCGCTGCTCCCCCGGGACCAGGTACCCGCCGCCGCCCACCCCGCCTGGCTGGCGCTGCCGCTGCTGCTGACCCTGGCCACGCTGGCCGTGGCCCGGCTGGAGCTGCGCCCCTACACCCGGTGGGCGTCCCCGGCCGGTGAGCGGCTCCTGGCCCGCTTCAGCCCCACCCCGGACGGCAGCGAGCGCGGCTATCTGACGGCCGTCGCCGTGCTGGGCGTGACGGCCGTGGACGACCCCCGGGTGCGCGCCGCGCTCGGCTGACCGGGGGAGGAAGCGGGCGCGGGACCCGGGCCCGGCACGCGTCCAGGAACCGCGCGACAACGAGCCCGGCACATGTCCAGGAACCGGGCCCGGCGCCCGCGTCCGGCGCGCCGCGCTCGGCACACGTCCAGGAACCGCGCGACAACGAGCCCGGCACACGTCCGGGAACCACGCCGCGCGACGGGCGCGCGTGTTCGGGTGACCAGCGCTTCGGGGGCATTGCGCGCGACACGGTCAACGGGTGCTTTACACCGCACGGCACCCGGCGAAAGCTGGCGTTCCGCCGACGATCGGATATCCATCCGGGGCCGGGCCGGTGCTCTGACGGACCGTCCGGGACCTCCGCCCGCCCGCCGTCGGTCTGATGACCCCGTCGGCCCCGGCCCGGAAGGAACGCGACGCGATGAGAGTACGGGTGAGGTCCCTGGTGGTGCCCCGGAGGGGGCGGGCGCGATACGGGCTCTGGGCCGCCCTCGGCTGCCTGTCGCTCACCACCCTGGCCCCGGCCCCCGCGACCGGGCTGACCCACCACGAACCGCGTGCCGCCGCCCCTGCGACCGGGCCGACCCCTCACGTACCGGGTGCCCCGCTCCCCCGGGCCGCCGCCGCGCCGGGCCCCGAGGCCGACGGCACCGCCCGGGCCGCCGCCCGCGCGGCCGCCGCCGGGATCGCCTTCGGCGCCTGCCCCGCCGTGGAACGCCTCCCCGACCCCGTACGCTGCGGCACGGTCCGCGTCCCGCTCGACTACGCCGACCCCGACGGCCGTCAGATCACCCTCACCGTCAGCCGCGCCGGGGCCATCGGCGGCCCGGCCGAACACCAGGGCGCCCTCGTCTACAACCCCGGCGGACCCGGCGCGTCCAGCATGTACTTCCCGCTGGTGACCCAGCTCCCCGAGTGGCGGCCGCTCGCCCGCGCCTACGACCTGGTGGGGTACGCGCCACGCGGGGTGGGCCGCTCGGCGCCGCTGTCCTGTGTCGACCCCGGGGACTTCGTCAGCGCGCCGAGCCCGTCCCCGACACACCCCTCCCCCGCCGAGAAGGAGCGCCGGATCGCCAAGGCGAGGGCGTACGCGGAGGGCTGCGCGCGCCGCGCGGGCGACACGCTGCGCCACTACACCTCGCTCAACAACGCCCGCGACCTCGACGTCCTGCGCGCCGCGCTCCACCAGGAGCGGCTGACCTACATGGGCGCCTCCTACGGCACGTACTTCGGTGCCCTGTACGCGACGCTCTTCCCCGCCCATGTCCGCCGGATGGTCTTCGACTCTGCGGTCAACCCGGCCCGCGACAAGATCTGGTACCGCAACAACCTGGACCAGTCACGGGCGTTCGAGACCCGCTGGGCGGACTTCCGCGCCTGGGTCGCCCGGCATGACGCCGTCTTCGGCCTCGGCACCACACCGGAGGCGGTCGCCGCACGGTACGAGGAGGCCAAGGCCCGGCTCGCCACCGAACCCGCCGGGGGCGTGGTCGGGCCCGGCCAGCTCCACGCGGCCTTCCTGGGCACGGGCTACTACGACGACTACTGGGCGCCGCGCGCGCGGGCGCTCTCGGACTATCTGCGCGGGGACGACCGGCGACTGATCGCCCAGGCCGCTCCGCACCGCGCCGGGGCGGGCGCGGCGGAGAACAGCGCCGCCGTCTACACCGCCGTGGAGTGCAACGACGCGCCCTGGCCGGTGGACTGGGAGGTCTGGGACCGCGACAACACGGCGCTCGCCCGCGTCGCGCCCTTCGAGACCTGGGACAACGCCTTCACCAATCTGCCGTGCGCGTTCTGGCGCGCGCCACGGCGGGAGCCGCTGGAGGTGCGGGTCAAGCGGGGCTCACTGCCGCCGGTGCTGATCCTGGCGGCCGAACGGGACGCGGCCACCCCCTACGCGGGGGCGCGTGAGCTGGCGCGGCGGCTGAAGGGTTCGGTGCTGATCACCGAGGAGGGCGCCGGGACCCACGGTCTGGCCGGGGGCGCCAACGACTGTGTCAACGCTCATGTGGAGCGCTATCTGCTGACCGGGCAGACG
>NZ_JBHVHF010000389.1:0-6273 GCF_042800315.1 Streptomyces sp. NPDC057638 | reverse complement strand
GGATGACGAGGTCGCGCAGGGCAAGGCCGCGAACGCGGAGAAGATGGACGCGGCCACGCCGAAGGAGTTCGACAAGGACGCGTTCGTCCGGGCGGTCGAGAAGGCCGTCGCGGACAAGGCGCCGAAGAATCTGGACGAGGCGGACAAGTTCGCCGACTCCGGGAAGGCCGACGAGGTACGGGGGGAGGTGCGGGGGCAGGTCGGCTCCGGCAAGGCGGACTCGGCCGAGGAGATCGCGACCACCACCGCCGCGCCGCCCGACACCTCCGCCGCCGTGCCCAAGGAGGTCGTCCCGCTCACTCCCGACCAGCCCCCGGGCGCCCCGGGCGCGCCCGATCCCGGCCAGGCGGTGCCGGACAAGCTGCCCGCCTCCGCCACGGATCTGTCGGCCGGTCCGGCCGATGTCAACCGGACGATGGCGGAGGCCCAGGTCACCGAGGGCCAGTTACGGAAGTCCAACGAGCCGTCGTTCACCGGGGCGCTCGGCGAGAAGAAGGCGGCTGAGCAGCACTCCCGTACCGCCCCGAGTCAGATGCGGGCGCACGAACGGGGCGAGCTGAGCGCCGCCACCGCGCGGGCCAAGGGCCTCGGGGTCGCCGCCATGGGGGCGATGGGCGCGAGCCGGGCGGGCACGGGCCGGGCCGTGGATGGGGGCAAGTCGGGCGCCAAGGGCCGGGACGAGGAGAAGCGCGCCCAGGTCACCGCCGTACTCCAGACCGTCTTCGACACCCTGCAGAAGGACGTCCAGGGGATCCTGGACGGGCTGGACAAGACGGTGGACGACCAGTTCACCCGGCTGGAGAAGGAGGCCAGGGACGCCTTCACCGCGCAGCACCAGCGCGACATGGACGCGTACAAGGACCGCCGTTACTCCGGGTTCACCGGCAAGTTGCGCTGGGTCAAGGACAAGTTCGCGGGGCTGCCCGCCGAGGCCGACCGGATCTTCGAGGCGGCCCGGGACACCTACGTACGCCGGATGCGCCAGGTCATCTCCACCATCGCCGACACCATCGGCACCGAGCTGGGCCGGGCCAAGCGCCGTATCGCGCAGGGGAAGACCGAGATGGCGGCCGCCGTACGGGCGCTCCCCGCCGATCTGCGCGCGCTGGGCCAGCAGGCGGCGGCCGAGTTCACCGACCGGTTCGACGAGCTGTCCCGGACGGTGGACGACAAGGGCACCCAACTGGTCGACACCCTGGCCACCAAGTACAGCGACGCGCTCAAGGCCGTGGACGAGGAGATCGCGGCGGAGAAGGAGAAGAACAAGGGGCTGGTGGCCAAGGCCATCGACGCGGTCAAGGCCGTCATCAACACCATCCTCGAACTCAAGCGGATGCTGATGGCCGTCCTCGCCAAGGCCGCGCAAGCGGTGCTGTTGATCCTCAAGGACCCGGTCGGGTTCCTGCGCAATCTGGTGGCGGCCGTCGGCGCCGGGCTGCGGCAGTTCCTGCGCAACATCGGCCGCCATCTGCAACAGGGCATCCTGTCGTGGCTGCTCGGCCGGACGGCGGAGGCGGGCCTGGAGGTGCCCGCGAAGTTCGACACCCCGGGTGTGCTGCGGATGCTCGCCGGGCTGCTCGGACTGACCTGGCAGTCGATCCGCGCCCGGATCGTGGGCAGGGTCCCCGGCATGGAACCGGCGCTCACGGCCGCCGAGACCTCGGTGCCCCTGGTCGCGGAGGTGCGCAAGCGCGGGGTCGCCGGGATGTGGGACGAGCTGCGCGGCCGCGTGGGTGATCTGCGCAAGGAGCTGCTCGACAAGGTCATCGCCTATGTGACGCCGACCATCGTGGTGGCCGGGATCATGTGGATCATCTCGCTGCTCAATCCGGCGTCCGCGTTCGTCCGCGCGGTGAAGCTGATCATCGACATCGTGCGGTTCGTGGTCACCCAGGCGCGGCAGATCTTCGAGTTCGTCAACGCGGTCCTCGACGCGGTCATCGCCATCGCCCGTGGTGGCGCGGGCGGCGCCCCCGCCCTGGTCGAACGCGCCCTGGCCCGCTCGATCCCCGTTCTCCTCGGCGTCCTCGCGGCGATCCTGGGCGTCGGCGGTATCGCGGGCCGGGTCCGCCAGATCGTGCAGCGGATGTCCGCGCCGGTCAACCGGGCGGTGGACGGGGTCATCAACAAGATCACGGGGCTGGTACGGCGGCTGTGGGCCCGGATCCGGCCCACGGGCGACCGGCGGAAGCCGACCGTGCCCCGGCGCCCGGCACCCGGCGCGCCGAAGCGGCCAGGGGCCGTGCGCAGGCCCGGTCGTCGGCGTCCTGGAGACCGCCCCGGAGACCGCCCCCGGAAGCGGGACCGGCGTCGCCGCAAGGACCGGAAGCGGCAGCCGGACCGGCGGAAGGATCCGCGCCGCCGCGAGGACCGGCGCTCCCCGCAGGAGAAGCGGAACGCCCTGGACGCCGCCCTCCGCGCGGCGAAACGGCTCATCGGCGCGGAGGACGCGACGGTCAAGTCCGTATGGCGCGGGCTGCCGGGGATCAAGCGCCAGTACCGGCTCGCCTCGATCCAGCTGGTCAAGTCGGGCAAGCTCCACCGCATCAGACTGACGGTCAACCCCGGCGGCGAGACCCAGGCGGAGAACCTCGGGTTCCGCTACAAGATCGGCCCGGCGACCTCGACCGCACACGCCAAGATCATCGCAGTGGGCGAGCCGCGCAACCGGCTGCACACCGTCCTCCACCCCATGAAGGATCCCCACCCGAGGGGCTATGTCGTCACCATGGCGGCGATTCCCCGCGAGGTGACCGGCAACCCGCGGATCGCCGCCCGGTATCTCACCGAGGCGTGGACGGGCTCGCAGGAGCAGCGGGTGGCCGCCGCGCGGACCGCCGTCGTCATCGGCGTCAACGCCGTCGAACCCCTCGACCAGTCGGCCAGCCCGGAACGCGGCCGTCCGCCGGTCGAGCGGGCAGTCTCCGACATCATGGCGCCGGACCATCTCCTCATGGTCGCCTTCGGCTTCCTGTGGACGCCCACCTGGGTCAAGGCCGAGGACGGCAAGAAGGTCGCGCTCAGCAAGGTGCGCACGGAGTACAACCGCCTCAAGGGCTCTCCCGACGAGCAGAGGGCCGCGCGGGAGGCCGAGGAGGAGGGCCTGCGCGACCGGAGCGCGATCCCCTACGGAACCATCAAGGGTCACGTCTTCACCTCGGGTCATGTCGAAGCGGCGATGAGGAAGCTGGCGGAGGTCAACGCACAGGTCTACAAGTTGAGCCAGGACGCCGACGGCGGCCTCATCACCCTCGGCGGCACGGGGCTGATCGCCCAGTACAACGCGTTCCTCGCCACCGTCGAGGACGACGCGACGATGGTCATCGGCGGCTACCACTTCGGGGAGTTCGACTGGGGCCCGAACGCCGCGCCCCGCAACGTCCAGCTCACCCAGCTCGCGAACGCGATCGACCGGGCGATCCGCGCCGCCATCGCCCGGCACGCCCCCGAGGGGCTGTACCCCACCGAACCCAACCTGTTGGCCAAGCTCTGGGACGCACGGGACGAGAAGAAGGTGTACGACCTCTTCGCCCTGATGCGCCAGCAGACCAGCGCCGCGGACCGCCGCCGGCCCTACGGAGGAGTCGGCGGCGGCGAGGGGCGCCGCTTCAGGAACTGGATGAACCGAGTCCTCGGCTCCGCCTTCTCGATGAGGCACGGACGGGGCACGGCCATCGAGTCGGACCCCAGGCTGGGCACCGACCGGGGCTTCGAGATCACCCCGGACGCCATCGAGCGCGCCCGTCACCCGGCGAACCCGCTCACCGGCCAGGCCCAGTCCATGGCGAACCCGCACACCGCGACCCAGGAACTCACCGGGGGAACCATCCCCGGGCTCGGACGCGCCCAGATGGGGACGGTCAACCAGGTCTTCCGGCACGTCCAGGCCGTCATCCGGCTGATGACCGACAACCCGGAGCTGACCGTGGCGGACGCCAGCATCAAGGAGCACATCGACGCGGTGACGAACCTGCTCCGCGACGAACGGACGCTGATGGCCGAGGCGCCCCCCACCGCCGGCTCCCAGCAGACCCACGACGCCCTGGGAAGGCTGGAGGCCATGGCCCATGACATCATCGGCGCGCTGACAGCGCCCGAACTCACCAGGAGCTGGACCCGACTGCGCGACCTGGCCCGGGAGATCCTGGCGGAGAAGGCGAAACGGAAGAAGTAAGCAAAGGGGACGGGTAAGTGAACGACGGTGCGCTCCCACAACTGCGGACCCAGGCATCGCGCGATGACTACGCCTCGATGGCGAGGCTGGCACGCGCTCTGCACGAGACCGGTCTGAGCACCCGGGAGGTGCTGCGCGAGTGCTACGCGGTCGATCTCCCGCAGGAGTTCTTCGCCCTCGCCGAGGACGGTCCCTGGCGGCTGGGACTGATGATCACCAACCAGCCCTGGCGCCTCACCGTCCCCCTGGAGCGGGGTGGCCCCAACCCCGAACCGACCTCCCGGAACTCCATCGAGCGCCGCCTCCTCGCCCTCGACCCCGATCTGCTGCCCCTGCTCCACCTGCGGCTGAGCGACGAGGCGCCGATCGAGATGCTGCCGGTGATCTGCTACCGGTTCTCCGAACTCCGGGAGCGGCGTACGACGGTCTTCGTCGTTCCCGGGGTGGCCGACCACCCCGACGAGATCGGTCGCACCGGCGACTCGCTGCTGGATGTCCTCCACGCGTTCCAGATCGCGGACGTACGCGGACTGGAGGAGGAGTTCGAGCATCCGGCCAACTGGGGCATCGGTGAGGTACAGCAAACGCATCTGGACGGCGCCCGCGAGATGCTCGCACGGATCGACCGGCTCAGGAGCGAGGTCGCGTCGTACGAGGGCTGGTGAGCGTTCTCGTACCGTTCCGTCGTACGAGGACGGGTGGGCCCGCTCGCCCCGTTCCGTCGTACGAGGACGGGTGGGCCCGCTCGCCCCGTTCCGTCGGAGGGTGGTGGGCCCGGAGGCGAGCGCGGGACGGCCGGTGCGCGCCGACCGGCCCCGGAGCCCTGAGGGGCGCAGCGGCCCCGAACGCCCGTCACCTCCGCGGTCAGCGTCTCGGCACCGTCAGCGTGTACCCGTCCGCCAGCAGCTTGGGCAGATAGTTCCGCAGCGCCACGACGCTCTGCGAGCGGTCGCCGCCCGCGTCGTGGTTGAGCACCACCACGCCCGGACCGGCGCCCGCCAGGACCCGGCTGACGATCGCGCCCGCGCCCGGTTCCATCCAGTCCAGGGTGTCCAGCGTCCAGCCCAGGGGCTCCATGCCCAGGGACGCCCCGATCTCGAAGGAGTGCCGGTTCCAGGCTCCGAAGGGCGCCCGGTACCAGAGCGGGGGCGCCCCCAGGACCTGTTCCACGATCGTGCTGGTACTGCCCAGTTCGCCCCGGACTCCGGACCGTGACAGCCGGGGGATCAGCGGATGGGACCAGGTGTGGTTGCCGACGACGTGTCCGCCGTCGGCGATCTCCCGCAGCAGGTCGGGGTACTGCTCGACCATCTCGCCGCAGACGAAGAACATCGCGCGCACGTCGTAGCGGCGCAGGGTGTTGAGGATTCTCGGGGTGTAGTGGGGGTCGGGCCCGTCGTCGAAGGTCAGCACCATCGTGCGGCCGGTCTCGGGGAGGCTCAGGAAGGGGTGGCGGCGGACCGGGGGCAGGGCTCGCCGGGCGGCCGTGGGGGTGTACTCCGTCATCGGTTGCAGCCGGTAGGCCGTGCCGCGCACTCCGGTGGACCGGGCGGCGGCCTGGGCCGCCGGGGGCCCGGCCGCCCCGCTTCCGGTGCTCCGGGCGGCTCCGCCGTGGGCGATTCCGTCCGGGGCCGCGCCAGGGACCCCGGCGCTACCCGTACCGGCGCCGGAGCCCGCTCCCGCCCCCGTACCGCCGCCCGCGTCGGGGGACGGGCTCCGCAGGCTCTCGGTGACGAGGAGGCCCGCCGTGGCGGCCAGGGTCGCGAACGCGGTGGCGCGGAGCACCGAGCGGCGGCCGGGCGCCGTCTGATCCTTCTCCATGAGGACTTGCTCGCACGGCGGCACCGTCTGTCAGCAGATCAACACACCGGTCGGGGCGGGTGGGCCGGGGACAAACACCCGGGAGGGGCAGTGGCGGTGGGCCGGTTGGCCCAGCCCATCCGTGACCTGCGGGGAGAGGCAGAGGAGGGCGATGAGCCGACCGGTCGCCGGGGTCGGGGGGCCGGGCCGACCGCCTGCCGCAGCCGGGCAGGGCCATGAGCCGACCGGTCGCGCACCGGGGCAGGGGGCCGGGACCGCAGCCCCACGGCCCCCTGCCC
>NZ_JBHVHF010000388.1:0-6280 GCF_042800315.1 Streptomyces sp. NPDC057638 | reverse complement strand
GGACGGTCCCCGGTGCCGCCCCGGCCGCCCCGGGGACCGTGCCAGGTGCCGCTTCGGCCGACCCGCTGACCGGGGCGGTCCCGCCGAGCGCCGATCCGTTCGCCCCGGCGCCGCCCGCGCCGGGGGGGAACGCGCCGACCGGGCCCACCAGCGGCCCGGCGACCGGGACCATGCCGGTCCGCCCGCGCAAGGGCGCCGCGGCCGGAGTCGCGGGTGGTCTGCGGGCCACGGGCGCGGCGGGTACCGGGAGCGCCGCGGGTGCTCCCGCCGCCGCCGGGACCGCCGCGGGTGCCGCCCCCCTCACGGGCGCGCCGGGTGGTGCCGCTGGGGCGGCGGAGGGCCGCCAGCAGCGCTCGGCGAAGGCGAAGCGGCGTGACGCGCAAGGGGCCCCCGCCGGGCCCGGTGCCGCTCAGGCCGGGCCTGGTGCCGCTCAGGGCGGACCTGGTGCCGCGAACGCGTCCGGTCCCGGCGCGTCCGGTGGGCCGTCCGCCCCCGGTGTGCCCGGCGGTCCGGCGCAGGCGGCCCCGGCCCCTGGCAACCCTGGCGCCCCGGACCTCGCCGCCGCGCGGAAGGCGCGGAAGGCGGCGGCGCCCCGGCTCTCCGACGACACCCAGATCCTGACGCCTCAGCGCCAGGTCCCCCCGCCGCCCGGCGGCGGGGATCGGATGAGCGACACGATGACGACCGGGATGCCGGTCGTGACCCCCGAGCGGCGGCCGCCCTTCCCGGCGCAGAGCGGACCGGGCGGACCGGGCGGGCCCCGGCCCGCGAGCGGTGACTTCCCCGCCGGTCCGGCGGCCCCCGCCGGTCCGGCCGGACCCGCCGCGCCCGGCGCGGGGGAGAGCGCCGCGCCCGCGCCCTCCAGCCGGCCCGCCCCGCCGCCCGCGAAGAAGAAGGGCCGCTCCAAGCTGGTGCTGCTCGGCGTCGGCGTGGTCAGCCTCGGCGCCGTCGCGTACGGAGCCGGGCTGCTGCTCAACCACTCCGAGGTGCCGAAGAAGACCACGGTCCTCGGTGTCGACATCGGCGGCGGTACCAAGGAACAGGCCGTCAACAAGCTCCAGGACGCCCTCGGCAAGCGGGCGTCGGCGCCGCTGGAGCTCACCATCGGCGGCAAGAAGGAGCGGCTCGCCCCCGACAAGGCCGGTCTGTCGCTGGACAGCCAGGCCACCGTGCGGGGCGCGGCGGGCAGCGACTACAACCCGATGTCGGTGGTCGGCTCCCTCTTCGGCGGCGCCCGGGTGGCCGAGCCCGTGATCGTGGTCGACGAGGAGAAGCTGGGCGCCGCGCTGACCGATCTGGCGGGCACGTCGGGCTCGGCGGTCGAGGGCACGATCACCTTCGAGCCGGGCAAGGCCGTCGCGGTCCCGGGCAAGGCGGGCAAGGCCCTGGACGTGGAGCGTTCGATGCTCGCGGTCGAGAACGCCTACCGGGCCCAGGTCGAGAAGGGTGAGCCGGGCGCCGTGGAACTGCCCGTCGCCGTCCGCGCGCCGAAGGTCACCCAGGCCGAGCTGGACCGGGCGATGAAGGAGTTCGCGGAACCCGCGATGTCCGGTGAGGTCACCATCTCGGCGGGTGGCCGGTCGCTGCCGTTCGGCCCGTACAAGTCGCTGCCGCAGATCCTCTCGATGAAGGCCGATAACGGCCGTCTGGTCGACGCCTACGACAAGAAGGCGATCGAGGAGCTGATGGGGTCCTTCTTCGACGGTGTGATGGTCACGAAGGACGGGAAGCAGGAGCAGCTCAGCGCCGACCATGTCGCCCAGGCGATGCGGGACGCGCTGCGCGGGAAGACCTCCGACGAGCGCCGGGTCGAGATCCCGCTCGACGGCGGCTGACCTCCGGCCCACGCCCCGCCGCCCCCGTTCCGTCGCTGATGACGGAACGGGGGCGGACCCTTTTCGGCGGTGTACGCCGGTGTACGGCGGTGTACGGGCGTTACGGGGTCGCTGTCGGCCGGGCGGAGGAGGCGCTCTCCCGCGCCAGCCTCCGTGCGGACGTCCGGCGGCCAGGGGCGCCTCTGAGGGATCTGGCCGGGTCCGGGTGCCCCCGCCCCTGCGCGCCGCGACCGGCCGGACCCCGGGGAGTACCCCCGCGCCGGAGCCCGCTCCCAGAGGGCCTAGTTGAGCATGGCCCGCGCGGCGCGGGCGCGGCCCCGGACCGCCTCCGCCGCCGACGGCTCCACGGCCGCCAGCACCTCCGCGTACGCGTCCAGCTCCGCCGCTCCGGTCAGGAAGTCCCCCCGCTGTACCAGCAGCTGGGCCCGCTCGTACCGCAGCCGCGCCGGGTGTGAGGGCAGCAGCAGCGAGAGATCGATCGCCCACAGGGCGACCGCCGAGTGCTCGGGGCGGCCCCCGGCCCAGGCGCGGATGTTGTTGAGGATCCGCAGGATCACGTCGAGCGCGGGCGCGGGCGCCAGCATCGAGGGGTCGAGCGGCGCCCCCGTGGCCCCGGCGACCAGCAGTTCGGCGTCGTCGCCGGTCAGCAGCCGCCCTCCGGCGAAGGGGTCGGCGAGGACGGTCTCGCCCACGCCGGGCTCGCCGAAGCCGACGACGAAGTGGCCGGGCAGCGCGACCCCGTACACCGGCGCGCCCGCGCGCCGCGCCACCTCGGTCCACACCACCGACAGCAGGATCGGCAGGCCCCGGCGGCGCCGCAGGACGTGGGGGAGGAGGGAGGACTCCAGCCGCTGGTAGTCGGCGGGGGTGCCGTGGAACCCCTCCCGCCCGCCGAGCAGCTCCGCGAGGGCCTCGGCCCAGGCGCGCGGGCCGCGCGTCCCGTACGGGAGGAGCCCGGCGAGCCGGTCGAGTTCGATCTGCGCCGCGTCCATGCCCGCCTCGTCGAGCGCCGGGTCGGCGACGGCGGCCAGCAGCAGACAGAGCAGGGAGAGGTCGGGCCGCTCGGAGCGGGCCTCCGCGGCGAAACGCCCGCGCGGATCGGTGAACTCGTCGTCGTCGCGATACTCGCCCATATGCCACCCGTGTCCGTCCGCGCTGTCCTGCCCGGGGCGCCCGCCCGGTGGGCCGGGGCACCTCGGGGTGATGGTCCCGTGATCCCGGGGATCCGGGGCCGTCCTCCCCGCGGGCCGGTCCCGCGGGGCCTCGGTCGGGTCCGCGACGCCCGGCCCGCTCCCTCGTGGGCCTGGCGGCCCCGGGCGAACCCCGGGGAGCGCCCTCCGCCGTCGCCGGGACGTCCCCCGTACGTCCCCGTACGAGGGAAACCTCCCCCGGGCTCCGCCGGGGCCGCCACCGCCTCGCGACGTCCTCCCGGGCCTCGTCCGGGGAGGGCGGCGCTATGTCGCGGACCCTCGCCGGGGGGCCCTGTAGTGGTGGTAGAGGTGGTGCGTCACCAGCCCCATCCCCGCGTACAGCGCTCCCGCACCCTCATTCTCCGTCTCCACCTGGAGCCACGCCGCCGAGGCCCCCTCGTCCAGGGCGCGCCGGGCGAGCGCGGCCATCACCGCCGTACCCAGGCCCTGGCGGCGGTGGGCCGGACCGACCTCCACGGCCATGAAGCCAGCCCACCGCCCATCGACCACACACCGGCCGATCGCGGCGGGCACTCCGGAGGGGTCCGGCACGGTGGCGAACCAGACCGATCCCGGCCCAGGCCCGGCGGTCAGCACCGCGAGCACCTCGGGGCCGGGCTCGGCGGACCGCTGGTAGCGGCGGAGCCAGGAGTCGTCCACGGAGCGTGACAGGCCGACCCGGCCGATGGCGGAGTCCGTCACCCGGGTGGTGTCCGCGATCGGGGCGAGGGCCCCGATCCGTACCGCGGCGGAGACCTCACGGGCCCAGCCGCGCCGCTCCAGTTCCGCGCAGAGCACCTCCTGCGTTCCGGCCGCGCCGGTCGCGGCCTGGACGTAGGCGGGCAGACCGCGCGCGCCGTACCACTCCTGGACGCGGTCGAGGGCGGCGCCGAGGGGGAGCCCGGGGTCGCCGAGCGCGAGCGCGGAGTTGGCGCGGCGGGTGAAGCCCCGTCCGCCGCCGGGGGCGTACGCGGCCCGGAGCGTCCAGTCGCCGAGGGGTTCGCTCTCCACGGGCTGCCAGGCCCGCGCCCCCACCCGGGTCAGCTCCTCGAAGGTCGCGGCGGGCCCCCGGCGGCGCGCGGGCGCGGCGGGCACCACCTTCCCCGCGACCAGGGAGGATTCGGGAACCCGGACCATCTCTCCCGTACGCCGTGTGATCACCAGCACACCCTCGTCCCAGGATGTGAGAACGCCGACGGCGTCGGTGAACGCCGGGTTCCCGGACGAAGACCCCACCAGACGGCGGATTGACACCCTTTTGCCCACGTCAAGGTGGGTAATGCGGACTTCCAGCCGACCGCCACCAGTGATTTCCACAGCTCTGCGAGCCCCTCCTGTTCGGATCGTCCCCAGGAACGGAGATACTAGGGGCGGGCATCGACGACGCCGCGCTCCCGCGCACTGCCAGGCCCTATCGAGGAGGAACGACAGCGTGACCTACGTCATCGCGCAGCCTTGTGTCGACGTCAAGGACAAGGCGTGCATCGAGGAGTGCCCCGTCGACTGCATCTACGAGGGCAACCGGTCCTTGTACATCCACCCGGACGAATGCGTCGACTGCGGGGCTTGTGAGCCGGTCTGCCCCGTGGAGGCGATCTTCTACGAGGACGACACCCCGGAGGAGTGGAAGGACTACTACAAGGCGAACGTCGAGTTCTTCGACGAGCTCGGTTCGCCCGGTGGTGCCTCCAAGCTCGGACTGATCGAGCGCGACCACCCCTTCATCGCCTCGCTGCCCGCGCAGGGCTGACGGCGGCGAGCCGGAAACCCTCCGGTCCCGTACGGTCGACGTCCGTACGGGACCGAGGCGTTCCCGCGTGGCGCGCGGGACCGGCTCACCCGCGGCGGGCGCCGCACTCCGGCGTGTACGCGGGCGCGCCGCCCCGCGCGAGCCGGACGCGATCATCCGTACGCCGTCTGACACCGTTCTTCCGTGCACGGGCCCTGTGCGCTCCTCCGCGCCCGGGCGCCACGCGGCCGCCGAGCACGGACGAGTACGAGAGAGAGAAGCACGTGTCCGCAGTCTCTTCCCGGCTCCCCGTCTTCCCCTGGGACAGGCTGGAGCCGTACAAGGCGACGGCCGCCGCCCATCCCGACGGGATCGTGGACCTCTCGGTCGGCACGCCCGTGGACCCCGTCCCCGCACTGATCCAGCGGGCGCTGACCGACGCCGCCGACTCCCCGGGCTACCCCACCGTATGGGGCACCGCCGCGCTGCGGGACGCGCTCACCGGCTGGGTGGAGCGCAGGCTCGGCGCGCGGGAGGTGCGGCACACCAACGTGCTGCCCGTCGTCGGCTCCAAGGAACTCGTCGCCTGGCTGCCGACCCAGCTGGGGCTCGGCGCGGGCGACCGGGTGGCCTATCCCCGCCTCGCCTACCCGACGTACGAGGTCGGCGCGCGCCTGTGCGGCGCGACCCCCGTCGTCTACGACGACCCGACCGAGCTGGACCCCGAGGGTCTCGCGCTGCTCTGGCTGAACTCGCCGTCCAACCCCACCGGACGCGTCCTCGACCGGACCGAGCTGGCCCGGATCGTCGCCTGGGCGCGCCAGCACGGGGTGCTGGTCTTCAGTGACGAGTGCTATCTGGAACTGGGCTGGGAGGCCGAGCCGGTCTCCGTGCTCCACCCGGACGTGTGCGGCGGGACATACGAGGGCGTGGTCGCCGTCCACTCCCTCTCCAAGCGCTCCAACCTCGCCGGTTACCGCGCGGCCTTTATCGCGGGCGACGAGCGTGTCCTCGGTGAGCTGCTGACGATCCGCAAGCACGGCGGCATGATGATGCCCGCCCCGGTCCAGGCGGCCACGGTCGCCGCCCTCGGCGACGACACCCATGTCCATGAGCAGCGCGCCCGCTACGCCGCCCGCCGGACGGCGCTGCGCGACGCCCTGGAGGCGCACGGGTTCCGTATCGAGCACAGCGAGGCCAGCCTCTATCTGTGGGCGACCCGGGATGAACCCTGCTGGGAGACGGTCGCCCAGCTGGCCGACCGGGGGATCCTGGTCGCGCCCGGCGACTTCTACGGCGCGGCGGGTGACCGGTTCGTGCGGGTCGCCTTCACCGCGACGGATGAGCGGGTGGCGGCGGCGGTCAAGCGGCTCGGCGGCTGACCGGCGCGCCGGAGCCCGGCACGGGTTTCACGGTTGTAGAGGTTCTGCAGGCTTTACCGGCTTTACCGGCTTTACCGGCTTTACCGGCTTTACCGGCTTTACCGGCTTTACCGGCGAAGGGCCCGGGAGCGGATGCTCCCGGGC
>NZ_JBHVHF010000387.1:0-6300 GCF_042800315.1 Streptomyces sp. NPDC057638 | reverse complement strand
GGCCCGGTACGGCCTGCGGGTCCACGCGTCTGGTGCCGGAGTGACCCGGTCACCGGACGGTCCCCGTCCGAGGTGACGGCCCGCGGCGGAGCCCCCGGCCCTCGTGTAACGGGAGCACCCGCCGCCCCCGGCCTCGCGCGCACCCGCCGCCTCCCGGTCCCGCCCGCCCCGGCCGGTCCCTCCCGGTCCCGCGCCCGGCCGCCGCCGGAAGCACGCGCGCCGCCCGCGTGACCGGTCCGGCGCCGCGGCGCCCCGACATCCCCCGACGCCCGAAAGTGAGCACATGGCCGCCATCGAGCTGATCTCCCCGCGTTCCCCCCGGGTCGCCGCCGCACGGCGCCTCGCACGGCGGAACTTCCGCGGGAAGGAGCGGCTGTTCCTCGCCGAGGGCCCCCAGGCCGTCCGGGAGGCGGCGGGCCACCGGGTCGCCGGTCAGGCCACGCTGGTGGAGCTGTTCGCCACCCCGGAGGCCGCCGAGCGGTACGCCGGCATCATCGAGGCCGCGGACCGGGCGGGCGCCCGGACCCATCTCGCCGACGAGGCCGTGATCGCCGACATCTCGACCACCGTGACCCCGCAGGGGCTGGTGGGGGTCTGCCGCTTCGTGGACACCCCGTTCGAGGAGATCACCCGGGCCAGGCCCGCGCTGGTCGCCGTCCTCGCCAACGTCCGCGACCCCGGGAACGCCGGGACCGTGCTGCGCTGCGCCGACGCGGCCGGGGCCGACGCCGTCGTCCTCACCGACGCCTCCGTCGACCTCTACAACCCCAAGGCCGTCCGTGCCTCGGTGGGCTCCCACTTCCATCTGCCGGTCGCCGTCGGGGTCCCCGTCGAGCGGGCCGTCGAGGGGCTCAAGGCGGCCGGGGTGCGGATCCTCGCCGCCGACGGGGCGGGCGAGGACGACCTCGACGCCGAGCTGGACGCGGGCACCATGGGCGGCCCCACCGCCTGGATCTTCGGCAATGAGGCATGGGGGCTGCCGGAGGAGACCCGCGCGCTGGCCGACGCCGTGGTCCGGGTCCCGATCCATGGCCGCGCCGAGAGCCTCAACCTCGCCACCGCCGCCGCCGTGTGCCTCTACGCGTCGGCCCGCGCCCAGCGCACCCCATCCTGACCTCCGGGGCGCTGGGCACGCTGGAGGGAGTGCTGAGCGCGTCACGGGGAGGCGCACGGCGCTCACGGTGACGAGCAGGGGGGCACCGAGGGGGAGCGCCGGGCCGAGGGGGGTCCGCACGGTCCCGTTCGGCTAGTAGGGTGACGGGCTCGGGGCCCACTGAGCCGGTGGAGAGGTGGGGCGAGGGGATGACGGTCAGCACGAGCGGGACCACGGGCGCGGCCGCGCCCGCACCGCGCCCGGCCGCGCCCGCGCCCGACCCGGTCGGCCCGGTGCTGGGCATCGACCCCGACGAGCTGCCCGACGGGCTCGTGGTCGCCGACGCGGAGGGCCGCGTGATCTGCTTCAACGCCGCCGCCGTCCGGATCACCGCCGTCGAGCGCCAGGACGCCCTCGGCCTCCCGCTGGAGCGCGTCCTGCCGCTGGAGGACCTCAAGGGCCGCCGCTGGTGGCCCCTGACCGATCCGTACGGTGGTCTCGCGACCCGGGTGGGCCAGCCGGAGCGCAATCTGCTGCTCCCCGGCGGCCGGGAGGTCCTGGTCTCCGCGCGGTACGTACGGGAGCGGCCCACCGGCCCGCTGCGGCGTCTGGTGATCACCCTGCGCGGCACCGAGGCCCGCCGCCGTAACGAGCGCAGCCACGCCGAGCTGATCGCCACCGTCGCCCATGAACTGCGCTCCCCGCTGACCTCGGTCAAGGGCTTCACGGCCACCCTGCTGGCCAAGTGGGAGCGGTTCACGGACGACCAGAAGCGGCTGATGCTGGAGACCGTCGACGCCGACGCCAACCGGGTGACCCGGCTGATCGCGGAGCTGCTGGACATCTCCCGGATCGACTCCGGGCGGCTGGAGGTCCGGCGTCAGCCGGTCGACATGGCGGCGGCGGTCGGCCGCCATGTGCAGGCCCATATAGCCCATGGCCAGGGTGCCGACCGCTTTCTGGTGCGGATCCGGGACGGGCTGCCCGCGCTCTGGGCCGACCCCGACAAGATCGACCAGATCCTCGGCAACCTGCTGGAAAACGCGGTGCGCCACGGCGCCGGAACCGTCACGATCGAGGTGGCGCCCGTCGGGGGGCCCGGTGACGCCGACGGCGGCGCCGACGCGGGCGAGAGAGGCACGGCCGTCACCGTGAGCGACGAGGGTCCCGGTATCCCCGAGGAGTCGATGGGGCGCGTCTTCACCCGCTTCTGGCGGGGCAGCAAGCGCGGCGGGACCGGGCTCGGCCTCTATATCGTCAAGGGCATCGTCGAGGCCCACGGCGGCACGATCACCGTCGGCCGCGGCCCCGGCGGCGGCGCCGAATTCCGCTTTATCCTGCCCGTCGGCGCCCCGGCCTTCCTGGCCTGAGCGGCCCCGACGGGCTTCCCCGGAGAACCACCGCTCGCGCGGCCCTTAGACTCGGCGTCTGGCACCTTTGCGTCCTCAGTCGTCGAGCGGGGCCGCGGCCACCACCCAATCGGAAGCACGGGAAGAGATGTCGGCACCCAACAAGTCGTACGACCCTGTCGAGGTCGAGGCACTGAAACCGGAAGAGATCGAGCGCATGCGGGACGAGGCGCTCGCCGCCTTCGCCGCCGCGGGCGACCTCGACGCGCTCGCCGCCGCGAAGGTCGCGCACACCGGCGGCGCCTCGCCGCTGGCGCTGGCCAACCGGGAGATCGGCGCGCTGCCGCCGCAGGCGAAGGCCGAGGCCGGGAAGCGGGTCGGTCAGGCGCGTGGCGCCGTGAACAAGGCGCTGGCCGTCCGCCAGAGTGAACTGGAGGCCGAGCGTGACGCCCGGGTGCTGGTCGAGGAGGCGGTCGACGTCACCCTGCCGTACGACCGGGTCCCCGCCGGTGCCCGGCACCCGCTGACCACGCTCTCGGAGCGGATCGAGGACGTCTTCGTCGCCATGGGCTACGAGGTCGCCGAGGGCCCCGAGGCCGAGGCGGAGTGGTTCAACTTCGACGCGCTCAACATCGGCCCGGACCACCCGGCCCGGGGCGAGGCCGACACCTTCTTCGTCCAGGGCGCCGGGGGTGGGCACGACCACTCCGGTGTCGTGCTGCGCACCCACACCTCGCCGCTCCAGGCCCGCTCGATGCTGGACCGCGAGCCCCCGATCTATGTGATCTGCCCGGGCCGCGTCTACCGCACCGACGAGCTGGACGCCACCCACACCCCCGTCTTCCACCAGGTCGAGCTGCTCGCCATCGACGAGGGCCTGACCATGGCCGACCTCAAGGGCACCCTGGACCACATGGTCCAGGCGCTCTTCGGCGAGGGCGTGACGACCCGGCTGCGGCCGAACTTCTTCCCCTTCACCGAGCCGTCCGCCGAGATGGACATGGTCTGCTACGTCTGCCGGGGCGCCTCCGTCGGCAACCCCGACCGGCCCTGCCGCACCTGTTCGAGCGAGGGTTGGATCGAGCTCGGCGGCTGCGGGATGATGAATCCGAAGGTGCTGGTCGCCTGTGGTGTGGACCCCAAGAAGTACAGCGGATTCGCCTTCGGCTTCGGGATCGAGCGGATGCTGATGTTCCGCCACAACGTCGAGGACATGCGAGACATGGTCGAGGGTGACGTCCGGTTCACCCGGCCGTTCGGGATGGAGATCTGATGCGGGTCCCGCTTTCATGGCTGCGGGAGTACGTCGACCTGCCGACGACTGAGTCCGGCCGTGACGTACAGAAGAAGCTGATCGCGGCCGGTCTGGAGGTCGAGACCGTCGAGCGGGTCGGCGCCGGGCTCACCGGGCCGCTGGTGGTCGGGCGGGTCAGCTCCATCGAGGAGCTGACCGAGTTCAAGAAGCCGATCCGGCACTGCCTGGTCGACGTCGGCCAGGCCAACCAGACGGGCGAGCCGCAGGAGATCATCTGCGGCGCCCGGAACTTCGCCGTCGGCGACAAGGTCGTCGTGGCGCTCCCCGGCGCCGTGCTGCCCGGTGACTTCCGTATCGCCGAGCGCAAGACGTACGGCCGGATGTCCCGGGGCATGATCTGCTCCAGCGACGAGCTGGGCATGGGCGACGACGGCACCAAGGGCATCATCGTCCTGCCGCCGGAGTACGAGGTGGGCACCGACGCCGTCGCCCTGCTGGAGCTGTACGACGAGGTCCTCGACATCGCCGTCACCCCCGACCGCGGCTACGCCCTCTCGATCCGCGGCGTCGCCCGTGAGACCGCCACCGCCTACGGTCTGCCGCTGCGCGACCCGGCGCTGCTGGACGTCCCCGGGCCCAACGCGCACGGCTACCCCGTGACCGTCTCCGACCCGCTGGGCTGCGACCGCTTCACCGCGCGCACCGTCACCGGGCTCAACCCGGAGGCGCGCTCGCCGATCTGGCTCACCCGCCGGCTCCAGAAGGCCGGGATGCGCCCGGTCTCGCTCGCCGTCGACATCACCAACTACGTGATGCTCGAACTCGGCCAGCCGCTGCACGCCTATGACCGCGCCCTGGTGCACGGGACCATCGGCGTCCGCCGGGCCCAGGCCGGGGAGAAGCTCACCACCCTCGACGGGGTCGCCCGCGTCCTCGACGCCGAGGACCTGGTCATCACCGACGAGCGGGGCCCCATCGGCCTCGCCGGGGTGATGGGCGGCGCCCACACCGAGATCGCCGACCCCGAGGTCGACCCCGAGACCGGAGCGGTCCGGGGCACCCGTGACGTCGTCATCGAGGCCGCCCACTTCGACCCGGTCGCCATCGCCCGTACCGCGCGCCGCCACAAGCTCTCCTCGGAGGCGTCCAAGCGGTTCGAGCGCGGGGTGGACCCGCTGGCCGGTGCCGCCGCCGCCCAGCGGACCGTCGATCTGCTGACGCTGCTCGCCGGGGGCACCGCCGAGCCCGGGGTCACCCAGGTCATCGCGCCCTCCGCGCCGCGCACCGTCGCCATGCCCGCCGACCACCCCGACCGGGTCGCCGGAGTCGCCTACGGCCGCGAGACCGTGGTCCGCAGGCTCCAGGAGGTCGGCTGTGATGTGTACGGACAGGACGAGCTGGTCGTCACCATCCCGTCCTGGCGGCCCGACCTGGCCGAGCCCAACGACCTCGCCGAGGAGGTCATCCGGCTGGAGGGGTACGAGAACCTGCCCTCCACGCTGCCCAGGCCCCCCGCCGGGCGCGGTCTGACCGAGCGCCAGCGGCTGCACCGCCGGGTCGGCCGGGCGCTCTCCGGCGCGGGCTACACCGAGGCGCCGAACTACCCCTTCATCGGGGAGCGCGTCCTCGACCAGCTCGACCTCCCGGCCGACGACCCGGCGCGGAAGCTGGTCACCCTGGTGAACCCGCTCTCCGACGAGGAGCCCGCGCTGCGCTCCACGCTGCTGCCTGGCCTGCTCGGCGCGCTGCGCCGCAACGACGGGCGCGGCTCGCACGACCTCGCCCTCTTCGAGACCGGGCTGGTCTTCCACCCGTCCGGCGGCCCGAGCGCCCCGGTGGACATCCCGGTGGACCGCAGGCCCACCGAGGAGCAGATCGCCGCGCTCGACGCGGCCCTGCCCGCCCAGCCGCGCCATGCCGCCGTCGTCCTCACGGGCGCCCGTGAGCAGGCGGGCTGGTGGGGCCAGGGACGCCCGGGTGACTGGGCGGACGCCATCGAGGCGGCCCGGCTCGTCGCCCGTGAGTGCGGCGCCGAGCTGGCGGTCGAGCAGGGCCAGTACGGTCCGTGGCACCCCGGCCGCTGCGCGGTGCTCTCGGTGGTGCTCGGGGGCGTGAAGACCGTCGTCGGTCACGCCGGTGAGCTGCACCCGCGGGTCATCAAGGCGCTGGGGCTGCCGTCGCGTACCTGTGCGATGGAGCTGGACCTGGACCAGGTGATGCGGGCGGGCGAGGGCGAGCTGTCCGCGCCGCGGATCTCCACCTTCCCGGTGGCGACCCAGGACGTGGCGCTCGTGGTCGACCAGGACGTGCCCGCCGCCGCCGTGGAGCACCTGCTCCGGGTGGGCGCCGGGGAGCTGCTGGAGTCGGTCCGGCTCTTCGATGTCTTCACCGGGGAGCAGATCGGCGCGGGCAAGAAGTCGCTGGCGTACGCGCTGCGGTTCCGCGCGCCGGACCGGACGCTGACGGTGGAGGAGGCGACGGCGGCGCGTGACGCGGCGGTCGCCCTCGTCGGCGAGCACATCGGCGCGGTGCTGCGCGGCGCCTGACCTCCGGGTCGTCGTCAACGCCCGCACCACACGGATGGCCCCTCCGGTCCTCGGACC
>NZ_JBHVHF010000386.1:0-6306 GCF_042800315.1 Streptomyces sp. NPDC057638 | reverse complement strand
GCCCCGCTCCCTGAACGGGGGCGGCACCCTCGCACGGGTGCCGTTCCCGGCGCCGAGCGGGGCGCCGTCGTGTCCTCCCGCGCCCCGCCGACGGCGCACCGGTCCACCCCGGCCCATCCCCTCCGTGGCCGAAACGCATACGCTCCCGGGCTCCGTCCGCACTCCGGGCACCCGCATCTGGCCGGGACAGTCCCCGGCGGCATATGCGCCCTCCCACCCGCGCTGAAAGGCCGGAACGCCGAAAACCGGATCCTCCTCATCCGCATACTCGCCTCTTTTGGGACTCGTGTTACCTGACGGATTTCCCGGAATGCCTATCTCCGCACCACCTTCAAGACATCCACACATTCCGGGTTGACGGTGGGCCACAGCCCGGCGGAATATGAATCGCGCGAAGCCGACCACGGGGCATCGCGAAAAAGAAAGCGGAGCACTTCCGCGTCTTTGGTAACACGCGACACCATAGATATCTCCGGACCCCAGCCGGATCGGCCGGAGCGTCCGCACCACAGTTCCGCCGCACTGACCCAGCAGGTCAGGACGGCGTGAAGGCCCAGGTCGGAGACGAGCCAGGGCCGGAGATCCACTCAGGTGGAAGCAGAGTTCCAGGTCGGCATAGATCCCCGCGCCCAGCAGGCGGAGGGGGATTCCTCCGGTGTCGCCCATGCGCCGGGATACACCCGGACATGGCGCGCGGAAGGGCATGGCCAATCCGGAAGGTCACGCCCTCATCCGGCACACCGCAGTACATCATCTCGCGCCGAATAGGCGGCGCACCAATATTTCCTCAGCATTGCCGCAGTAATAAGGCGGCAGTGATGGCGAAGCGATGGCCGCGATGGCAATGGCGCTATTCCAGAATGAGCCGCGCCATCTCATCTCATCTCATCTCAAAGGAGATCACCATGGCTGTGAACCGAAGACGTTCCCTGACCCGCTCGGCCGTCGGCACCCTCGCCGTCGGGATGATGGCGGCCGTCGGCGCCGTCGCCACCGCACCCGCAGCCCAGGCGGAGACCGCCCCCAGCGGCCAGGTCGCGAAACTCGCCCCCAGCGTCTCGAAGACCTTCAAGCTCCCCAAGGGCGTCACCACCTTCAAGGCGGAGTCCGGCTCGGCCAAGGCCACGGTCACCCGCACCGCCAAGCAGGCCCAGCTCAACATCACCTGCACGCTGTACGTGTACAACCCGTACTACTCGGCGGGCTATGTCAACGGCTACGCCAACGTGAGCTGCACCAGCGCCGTGTCGCAGATCCGCATCGTCGCGGGCCTGTACCTGAACAACTGGCTGCAGGTGACCAACACCCAGTACTCGTACGGCAGTAGCTGGGTGAGCGCGACAGCCCAGCGCTGGTACAGCGGCGCGGGCTGGTGGCAGACGGGATCCGTGGCGACGATCTGGTTCCCGCCCGGCTACTCGCCGCCGGTCGGCAACATCCCGCAGGTCAACAGCGCGGCCGTCTGGATCTAAGGTCCTTGTCCAAGGCCCTTCCCCGGAGTGGGCCCGCGGGGTGAGCGACATCGTGTGCCGGGTGCCCGTCCGCTGTGGGGCGGCGGAGACACCGGGCTCCCGGCACACCGGCCCGGCGCGGTCCGGGCCAGGGGTCCAGCCCCAGGAGGGGGACGGTCAGGCGTCCTCCCGGCCGTCCCCCTCCGCCCGGCTCTCCGGCTCTCCCTTCGAAGGAGATCACCATGACTGTGAACCGAAGAAGCTCGCTGACCCGCACGGTGGTCGGGACCCTCGCCGTCGGGATGATGGCGGCCGTCGGCGCCGTCGCCACCGCACCCACCGCCCAGGCCCAGACCGCCCCCAGCGGCCAGATCGCGAAACTCGCCCCCAGCGTCTCGAAGACCTTCACCCTCCCCAAGGGCGTCACCACCTTCACGGCGGGGTCGGGCGCGGTCAGCACCACGCTCGTCCGCGACGCCAAGCAGGCCCAGCTCAACATCACCTGCACGCTGCACGTGTTCAACCCGTATGTGTGGGCGGACAAAGCCCATGGCTCCGCCAGCGTGAACTGCACCAGCCCCATGACGCAGATCCGAGTCATCGCGGGCGTGTACCAGGACGGCGCGCTCACGACCAACACCGAGTACTCATACGGGAGTTCATGGGCCAGCTCGGTGGCCTGGCGGTGGTACATCCCCGCCCTGTATCAGTCGGGCGCCGTGTCGACGCTCTGGTTCCCGACCGGCCACACGCCTCCGACCGCCAACCTCCCGTTTATCAGGAGCGCGGCCATCTGGCTCTGAGGCCGTGTTCCGAGGGCCCTTCCCCGAAGTGGGCGGCCCGCGCGCCGAGTTCCACACCGCGCTCGGCTCCACCCCGGGCTCTGAGCTCCCGCTCGCCCGGCGATAAGGGTGCTGAAGACCGCGCCGGGCGCGGATGGCCGTTGGCCGACTCCCGTGCCGTCTCGTCTCCAAGGAGATCACCATGGCTGTGAACCGAAGACGCTCTCTGACCCGCTCGGCCGTCGGCACCCTCGCCGTCGGGATGATGGCGGCCGTCGGCGCCGTCGCCACCGCACCCGCCGCCCAGGCCCAGACCGCCCCCAGCGGTCAGATCGCGAAACTCGCCCCCAGCGTCTCGAAGACCTTCACCCTGCCCAAGGGCGTCACCACCTTCAAAGCGCAGTCCGGCGCGGCCAAGGCCACCCTCGTCCGCGACGCCAAGCAGGCCCAGCTCAACATCACCTGCACGCTGTACGTGTACAACCCCAACGTGTACTTCGGCCAGGTCCGTGGCAGCGCCCACATCAGCTGCACCAGCGCCGTCAAGCAGATCAGCGTCACCGCGGGGCTGTACCGGAACAACTGGCTCCAAGTGACCAACACCTCGGGCTCCACCGGGCTCTCCTACGCCAGCGTCACGGCCGTACTCCAGTACTCCTACGCGCTGTATCAGACGGGCGGTATCGGGACTATCTGGTTCCCGCCCGGCTACAGCCCGCCGTTCGCCAACTTCCCGCAGGTCAACAGCGCGGCCCTCTGGCTCTGAGGCCGTGTTCCGAGGGCCCTTCCCCGGAGTGGGCCCGCGGGGTGAGCGACGCCGTGTGCCGGGTGCCCGTCCGCTGTGGAGCGGCGGAGACACCGGGAACCCCGGCACACCGGCCCGGCGCGGTCCGGGACACGGGTCCAGCCCCAGGAGGGGGACGGTCAGGCGTCCTCCCAACCATCCCCCTCCACCCGGCTCTCCCTTCGAAGGAGATCACCATGGCTGTGAACCGAAAACGTTCCCTGACCCGCACCGCCGCCGGCACCCTCGCCATCGGGATGATGGCGGCCGTCGGCGCCGTCGCCACCGCACCCACCGCCCAGGCGCGGACCGCCCCCAGCGGCCAGATCGCGAAACTCGCCCCCAGCGTCTCGAAGACCTTCACCCTCCCCAAGGGCGTCTCCACCTACACGGCGGAGACCGGCGCGGTCAGCACCACGCTCTCGCGCACCGCCAAGCAAGCCCAGCTCAACATCACCTGCACGCTGCACGTGTACAGCCCGTACAAGTCGGCGGACAAGGTCCACGCCGCCGCCAGCGTGAACTGCACCGGCGCCGTGTCGCGTATCCGCCTCGTCCTGGTCCTGTACAAGAACGGCTGGCCCGAGTTCAGCACCGTGGACTCGTACAACACTTCCTGGGTGAGCGGGTCGGTCTGGGTGTGGTACAGCCCCGGTCGGTATGAGTTGAGCGTCCGGGGGACGGTCTGGTTCCCGCCCGGCTACAACCCGCCGTTCGCCGATTTCCCGCCGTTCAACAGCACGCCCATCTGGCTCTGAGGTCGTGTGCCGGGTGCCCGTCCACGGTGGGGCGGCGGAGACGCCGGGACCCCGGCACACCGCCCGGCACGGTCCGGGGATGGGGCCAGCCCCAGGAGGGGGACGGGCGGGCGTCCTCCCGGCCGTCCCCCTCCGCCCGGCTCGGCCACGGATCGGGGGGCGGCCAAGCCCGGCGAGCGCGACTACCGCGAAGCCACCGTCACCGGCGCCGACGCGATCGTCGTCTACGACGTCGGCGCCCCCGACGTCCTCACCGTCACAGCGGTCAAACTCATCACCTTCTAGCCCAGCGCCGGCCGCACATGCCCGTTGGCCGACGTGAGGCGGTGGGTCGCCGCCGGGGCGTCGATGTCCGCGAGCAGCATCAGGATCGCCACCTTCACCTCGCCGCCCGCCGCCGTCAGCGCGCCCGCGACTGCGGTGTCGTCCGCCTCCGTGGCCAGGGCCACGATCCGGTGGGAGCGGGCCCGCAGTTTGTCGTTGGAGGCGCGCAGGTCGACCATCAGGTTCCCGTAGGTCTTCCCGAGCCGGATCATCGTGATCGTCGAGATCATGTTGAGCACCAGCTTCTGGGCCGTGCCCGCCTTGAGCCGGGTCGAGCCGGTGAGGAGTTCGGGGCCGGTGACGATCTCGATGCCGTGCTCGGCCGCCGCCGCCAGGGGGCTGCCCGCGTTGCAGGAGAGCCCGACCGTCAGCGCGCCCAGGGCGCGGGCGTGGGTGACCGCGCCGACCGCGTACGGGGTCCGCCCCGACGCCGAGATCCCGACCACCGTGTCCCGGTCGGTGAGCGCGAGCGCGTCGAGGTCGGCCACGGCCAGGTCGGCACGGTCCTCGGCGCCCTCCACGGCCTGGACGAACGCCTCCGACCCGCCCGCGATCAGCCCGACCACCTGGGAGGGGTCGGTGTCGAAGGTCGGCGGGCACTCGCTGGCGTCCAGCACCCCCATCCGTCCCGCCGTGCCCGCGCCCGCGTAGACCAGCCGCCCGCCGTGCGCCATCCGTTCGGCGATGGCGTCGATCACGGCGGCGATCTGCGGCAGTCGCGCGGCGACCGCGCCGGGTACGGAGGCGTCCTCACCGTTCATGGTCCGGGCGATGTCGAGCGTCGACCGCTGGTCGATGTCGGCGAGGTCCGGGCGGAACGCCTCCGTGGTGAGCGTGGCGAGCTGTGCGCGCAGTGCGTCACGGGCGTCGCGGTCGTCGCGCGGGGCGCCCTGCGGGTCTCCGTGGGCGGTGGCGGGCGGTGTCGAGGTCATGGGCACGCTTTCCGTGAGGGCGGTCAACGGGCGGGTGGAGCGTCGTGGTGCGCGGACAGTGGGGTCGTGGTGCGCGGACAGTGGGCAGGGTGGGGTGGGTGCGGGGTCAGCGGGTCGGGGTCCGGGCCGAGTGGCGGTGGGCCAGGGCTTCGTAGGAGGCGGCGAGGGCGGGGGCGGCCGTCTCGTAGATCTGTTGCGCCACGCCGATGAACAGGCAGTCGACGACGAGCAGTTGCCCGGTGCGCGAGGACATCGCGGCCGGTCTCAGCTCGGACTCCCGCGCGGTGGAGGTGGTCAGGACATGGTCCGCGTACTGGGAGACCGGTCCGTCCGGCCGCCCGGTGATCGCGACGGTGGTCGCACCGCGTTCGAAGGCGGTACGGAGAGGCTCGATCACATCGCCGGTCGAGCCGGAGTGGGTGATGGCGACGGCCATGTCGCCGGAGCGCAGTTGCACGGCGTTGGTGATGGCGAGGTGGGGGTCGGTGTGGGCGTGGGCTATCAGGCCGATCCGCAGCAGTTTCTGTGCCAGGTCCATTCCGACGAGGGAGGACGCGCCGACTCCGTAGATGTCGATCCGGCGCGCGGTCGCGGCGGCGGCCACGGCGGCGGAGAGCGCGGCCGTGTCGAGGGTGGCGGCGGTGTCGGCGAGGGTGCGCTGTTCGTCGCTGGCGAGTTTGGCGACGACCTCGGCGATCGGGTCGTCGATGGTGATGTCGGGGGTGACGCTCGGTGCGCGCCCGGACTGCTGGTGGGCGGCGAGCCCGGCGAGGGCGAGCCGCAGATCCCGGTAGCCGGGGTAGCCGAGGAGCCGCGCGGTCCGGACGACGGTGGCCTCACTGGTGCCGGTCAGCTCGGCGAGCCCGGTGACGGTGAGGGCGGCGCACCCCGCCGGGTCGTCGGCGACGGCCTCGGCGACGCGCTGCATCGAGCGGGTCATGGAGGGGACGAGGGTGCGGACCTTGGCGGCGAGGGCGGCGGGTGCGGTGGGCGGGGCGGGTGAGGTGGATGGAGTGGGCTTGGTGGCGGTGGGGCGTCGGCCCGGTTCCGGTGACCGTGGGGCTCCCGAGGATCCGGGGGACCCCGGGGTGAAAATTTCCTTCACTGAGTCGCTCACATTTGGAAGGTATTTTCAGTTTTCCGGAGGAGTCAAGTCCGGGTGACGGGTGAGACCACGGTGATGCCAGGGGCGCTCCGGCTACGGGGGCCGGGGGAGCGCGCTGGTCCCCGAGTGCCGCAGGGGGAATCCGGCCGGGGCGCCCCCACCGCCGGGAC
>NZ_JBHVHF010000385.1:0-6334 GCF_042800315.1 Streptomyces sp. NPDC057638 | reverse complement strand
GTCCGTGCGCGGAGTCACCGCCGGGCGATCCGCCGATGACCGGCTCGACGGGGATCCGCGGCTGCGCGTCGGCCCCGGTCCCGTCATCGGAGCGGACGAAGCGCGACAGCTCAGGCCCCGGCCTGGAGCGGTACGGGTGGGACGGGAACCACGGGGTGAACACGTCCCGCCACAGGTTCTGGAGGGTGAGGGGGAAGGGCCCCGGGCTCGCGAGGTCCGCCCACGCCCCGGCCGGGCCCGGTCAGGGAACGATGACGCGCGGCGCGGCGAAGTCCCGGTTGTCGATGACCACGTCGGCCAGCGAGAGCGGCCGGACCTCCCGCAGATAGACATGGGCCGCGCCGAGATAGCGGTCGCGATGGAGCGCCTCCGCCTCGGAGCCCGCCCAGCCGTCGCCGCCGTCGCGCGCGGCGCCCCGGGCGACCGAGAGCCCGTCGTCGACGTCCAGCCAGATCCGGTGGTGCCAGTAGGCGTTCAGCTCGGGGCGGAAGGCGAACACGCCGTCCACGATGAGCACCGCGTCGTCGGCCACCGGGGTGGTGACCGCCGCGTGGTCGATCTGGGTCAGCGGGTCGAGGGAGCACAGGGAGCAGACGGCGGGCCCGGCCGAGCGGCAGGGGTCCAGCAGCAGTTCGCGC
The DNA here is from genome assembly GCF_042800315.1 of Streptomyces sp. NPDC057638. Classification (NCBI taxonomy): domain Bacteria; kingdom Bacillati; phylum Actinomycetota; class Actinomycetes; order Kitasatosporales; family Streptomycetaceae; genus Streptomyces; species Streptomyces sp. NPDC057638. The sequence continues at coordinate 5,696 of NZ_JBHVHF010000385.1, read as the reverse complement.
GCGGTCGCGTAGTCGTAGGCGTTGCGGTAGTAGCCCTCGCCGGACTCCCGGTCATACCGATGCCGGTCCCGCCAGGGGTTCTTGAAGTCGTCCAGACAGGCCCGCAGTACGGGCCGCCCGGCCCGCGCGACCGCCTCGGCGAGCTCATGGCCGAAGCTGGTCTTGCCGGAGGCGGTCAGGCCGTCGATGCCGATGAGCAGCCGGCCGGGACCGAGGCCGGTGACGCGGCGTGCCATCCACGCGACCAGCGCGGAGCGTTCGGCGGAGACGGCGGGCGGGCTCGGCTGCCGCCAGGTCGAGACCGAGTGCTCCACGGTTACGTTCCGCGATGTCATGGCCTCACCTTAACCGGCGCCCCCTGACCACCACGGGGCCTCATGGCGCGGATCACACCGGGCCGGTGTGAAACATTCCGCGCGGGTCGGCGCATCAAGGAGGTGGGGCCGTGTCCGGCCCCGAACCGGACCGTATGGAGCAGACAGTGAACGGGGAGGGCATGAGACAGTCCCGCGAGGACGAGTTCCTGGAATTCGCGAGGGGTCTGACCGGCCATCTGTACCGCTCGGCGACCCTTCTCACCAGCGGGGACAGCTACCTCGCCGAGGATCTGGTGCAGGAGACGCTGGGGCGGATGTACGTACGGTGGGGGCGGATCTCGGAGGTGGACAACCCCACCGCCTACGCCAGAACGGTGCTGGTACGCACCTACCTCTCCTATCGCCGCCGCCGGTCGTCGGATGAACGGCCCTTCGGTGAGCTGCCCGAGATCCCCATCATCTCCGGCGGCGATCCGCTGCTCCGGCTGGCGCTGCTGGAGGCGCTGCGGCGGCTCTCGCCCAAGGACCGTGCCGTCATCGTGCTCCGCTACTGGGAGGACCGCAGCGTGGAGGAGACGGCTCTCGCCATGAACACCAGCGCGGCATCGGTGCGCACCCGCTCCTCGCGCGCGCTGACGCGCATGCGCATGCAGCTCGGCGGCAGTCTCGCCGCCTTCTTCACGGTCACCTGAGACCGCTTCTCCCACCTCCGCCGCCATCGACCACCATCAGGAGCTGTGATCGGCCATGCCCGAAGACAAGGTGCCCATGCCCGAAGACAAGACGCCCGCCGCCCGTGACCGCGATCCGCGCGGCGACCACGGGGCGCGCGACGACCACCGCGCATCCACACCCCGCACTCCCGGTGCTTCCGGCACTTCCGGCACTTCCGGTACTTCCGGTACTTCCGGTACGGAGGAGCGGCACGACGCCACCGAGCTGATCGCCCTCGACGACTTCGAGCTCCATCTCGGCGAGGCGATCCAGCGGGTCGGCGGTTCCTTCCCACCCGACCGGGCGGCCCTGCTGGCGGCCGGGGTCCGGCGCGGCAGGCGCAAGCAGCGGCGGCGGCGAGCGCTTCTGCTGACCAGCGGCGCGCTGGCGCTGGCGCTGGCAGCGACCGCCGGGATGTACGAAACCGGGATGTTCGACACCGGGACCGCGACCACGAACGTGGCCGCGCCCGGGAGCGGGGACGGGCCGACGCCCAGCGACACCGCCACGGTCTCGGCCACGTTCGGGACGGAGCCCGTGGACGGCACACCCGATCCCCACCTCACCGATCCCGCCCTCTATATGCGGGTGGAGGCCCGGGAAATGATCAAGCTGCTGGACGTCCTGCTCCCGGAGCGGGCCGAACTGAGCGGCCAGCGCGGCGCGAGTCACTTCGGGGGTGACTCGGTGGGCATGGGCGCGGTGGTGTACGACGACGGCTACGGAAGGAGCCTCATCGAGGCGCGGGTCAAGCGGGTGGACCCGGGCAGCGCCGCCGGACGCAAGGGCCTGAGCTGCCGGAAGCCCATCCGTAAGGGGGAGGTGAGCTGTTCGGCCCAGGGCAGCGGTCCGGTGGCGGGGTCACCGGGCGTGGTGATGCGGCGCGGGGAGCACCTGACCGACAAGGGCGTCCGGGTGGAGGTGCGTCAGTACAACGCCCCGGCGGCCAAGGGCTCGCTCCCCACCAGAACGCGGCCGCCCCTGGACGACAGGCAGTTCATGAACCTGGTCAACCGGGTGGAGAGCGCCTTCAACCAGTTCGGCACCCTGGACGCCTCGTACTTCGCCACCCCCAAGCGCTACAAGCTCACCCACGACGGCGACCGGGAGCGCGAGACCCTCAGGGAACTCGTGCCGCCGGGGCTCTCACCCCGGGGCAGCGGAGGCTCGCGCGACACCGCGTACTGGATCATCCACGACGTCACGCGCAAGGTGAGCACCCATCTGTCCGTGACGCTCGCCAAGGCGGGACCGGAGGAGAAGCCGGTGACCACCCGTCAGCGGGACGGTCGGCGGGAAGGGGTCAAGGTCTGGTCGGCGGCGGCCGTGACACCGGACGGCATGCGGGTGACGGTCACCGCGTACAACGCGGAGTACCCGCACTCGGCGGCGGTGCGCGAGACCCCGCCGCTCTCGCTCACCCAGCTCACCGCCATCGCCACCTCCTCGCTCTGGCACGGCTTCAAGTAGCCCGGCGCGACCCCGTGTCCCCCGGCGGGCACGGGATCCCCGCCCGCGTACCTCGCGGAGGCTCCACCGGCCCGGACCGAACGGATCCGGACGGCTCGCGCCCGCCGGCCCGCTGACGGCGGGACGGCTTACCCGGTGGAGAACGGAGCATGTCCCGGCAGTGGCGGTGGCACGGCAGTGTCTCGGACACCCCGGTCAACCGAACCACAGGAATCGGCCACTTCGCCATGGTTCGGCGCGGTCCGGGCTGACCACCGAGGACAGCGGAGGTGCCCGTGGCGGCGCGTGGCGGCGGACGAGGGCACGGTGGACCGGGGCGGGTCCGCCGGGTCCCGGCGGCACCCCGGCTGACGCGGCGCCGGACGCGCGCCCCGGGATCCCGGCGGCACGGCGGTCCACCGCCCGGCCCCCGCCCAGCCGGTCCCGGCCAGGGCGTCGGCGCCCGTACCCGTACACCCGTATCGGTATCGGTATCGGTATCGGTATCGGTATCGAAGCGTGGCACGCGGGCACCGGGAACGACGGGAGCGATCCTCCCGGCCCGGATTATCACTCCCCCACCGGTGACGGTTCCCCGGACCCCGGGTACGCTCCCGGTCCCTTCGTCCAACCGTCAGCACGGCGGCCTGGGGCCCACCGCTCGGCCCTGTCCGCGCCGCCGACCGTCCCCGTGAGGAGCACGAGTTGCCCCGGTCACCGCTGCCCGCGTTGCGGGCCAATCCGAAATCGGTCCTGATCTGGACCGCCGTCGCCGTGGTGGGCGCGATCTGCTGGGGGGTGCTCGCCCTCTCCCGGGGGGAGGAGATCTCCGCCGTCTGGCTGGTCGCGGCCGCCCTGGGCTCGTACGCCATCGCCTACCGCTTCTACTCCCGCTTCATCGTCACCCGGGTACTGAAGCCGGACGACACCCGGGCGACCCCGGCCGAACGTCTGGAGGACGGGGTCGACTACCAGCCCACCGACCGCAGAGTGCTGCTGGGGCACCACTTCGCGGCCATCGCGGGCGCGGGACCCCTGGTCGGTCCGGTGCTCGCGGTGCAGATGGGCTATCTGCCGGGCACGATCTGGATCGTCTTCGGGGTGATCTTCGCCGGTGCCGTGCAGGACATGGTGGTCCTCTTCCTGTCGATGCGCCGGGACGGCAAGAGCCTGGGTCAGATGGCCCGGGACGAGATCGGCAAGGTCGGCGGCGCCGCCGCGCTGATCGCCGTCTTCATCATCATGATCATTCTGCTGGCGGTGCTGGCGCTGGTCGTGGTGAACGCGCTCGCCCACTCGCCGTGGGGCACCTTCTCGGTGGCGATGACCATCCCGATCGCCCTGTTCATGGGGTTCTACCTCCATGTGATGCGGCCGGGGAAGGTGCTGGAGACCTCCCTCATCGGAGTGGTCCTGCTGTTGCTGGCCATCGTCGGCGGTGGCTGGATCGAGAACTCCGGGCTCAAGGAGGCGTTCACCCTCAGCCCGACCACCCTGGTCTTCTGTCTGGTCGGCTATGGCTTCGTCGCCTCGGTGCTGCCGGTGTGGATGCTGCTGGCGCCGCGTGACTACCTGTCCACCTTCATGAAGATCGGTACGATCGCGCTGCTCGCCCTCGGTGTGCTGCTGGCCGCGCCGACCCTCAAGGCGGACGCGGTCAGCCCGTTCGCCTCCTCCGGCGAGGGCCCGGTCTTCGCGGGCTCGCTCTTCCCGTTCCTCTTCATCACCATCGCCTGTGGCGCCCTCTCGGGTTTCCACTCACTGGTGTCCTCGGGCACGACTCCCAAGCTCATGGAGAAGGAGTCGCAGGTCCGGATGATCGGCTACGGCGCCATGCTGATGGAGTCGTTCGTCGCCGTCATGGCGCTGATCGCGGCCTCCGTGCTCGATCCCGGGCTCTACTACGCGATGAACGCCCCGGCGGGGCTGCTCGGTGACTCGGTCGAGTCCGCCTCCCAGGCCGTGGCCAACCTCGGCTTCACCATCTCGCCGGACGATCTCGCGGCGGCGGCCAAGGCGGTGGAGGAGTCCACCCTGGTCGCCCGTACGGGTGGCGCGCCGACCCTGGCGGTCGGGATGTCGCAGATCTTCTCGGACGTCATCGGCGGCGAGGGGATGAAGGCGTTCTGGTATCACTTCGCGATCATGTTCGAAGCGCTGTTCATCCTGACGACCGTCGACGCGGGGACCCGGGTGGGCCGCTTTATGCTCCAGGACATGCTCGGCAACGTCTGGAAGCCGCTGGGCCGGGTCAACTGGAAGCCGGGCATCTGGCTGGCGAGCGCGGTGGTCGTGGCGGGCTGGGGCTACTTCCTCTACGCGGGGGCGACCGACCCGCTCGGCGGGATCAACCAGCTCTTCCCGCTCTTCGGCATCGCGAACCAGCTGCTCGCGGCGGTGGCGCTCACGGTCGCCACGACGCTGCTGGTGAAGACCGGCCGGGTCCGCTGGGTCTGGGTGACGGGTGTGCCGCTGGCGTTCACCGTCGCCGTCACCTTCACGGCGAGCTGGCAGAAGGTCTTCTCCCCCGACCCCCGGGTCGGCTTCTTCGCCCAGCGCGACCGGTTCGCCGACGCCATCGACGCGGGGAAGGTCCTGCCGCCCGCGAAGAACATGGACGACATGCACACCATCGTCACCAACTCCACCGTCGACGGGGTGCTCATCATCGTCTTCGTGGTCCTGGTGGCCACCGTCATCACCAACGCCGCCATCATGTGCGTCCGCTCGCTGCGCTCCCCCACCCCGCCGCCGTCCACGGAGGCGCCGTATGTGGCCTCGAAGCTCCCGGCCCAGCCGACGCGGGGCGACGAGATGGCCGGGGTGCGCGAGTGAGAGGGACGGACGCGGCGTCGGTGGCACCGGGAACGCCGTCTCCGCCGCCGGTATCCACCGGTACGGACCATCCCGGCGGACACCGTACGGAGAGGGGAACGGCGGCTGGTGCGCTGGCCGCGGTCGGCCGGGGTCTGCGCTCCGTCCACCGGTATCTGCGAGAGCTGACCGGGGAGACCGCGTACGAGCGGTACTGCGCCTGGCTGCTCCGTGAGCGGCCCGGGGCCACGCCTCCGTCACGGCGTGAGTTCGAACGGGCGCGGCTGCGCCGCCAGGAGGAGGCACCGGGTTCGCGCTGCTGCTGAACGGAGCCCCGCCGGACCCAGCGGCGGCCCGGTCACCCCGATTTTCGCGGCTGCTCTCCCCAGGCCGAGCCTGGTG
>NZ_JBHVHF010000384.1:0-6400 GCF_042800315.1 Streptomyces sp. NPDC057638 | reverse complement strand
CCCCGTGACCACTGAGTGGTCACGGGGCGCACACCTGTCCGTATGGACTAGTCCATCCCGGTCATGGTGAACCACCTAAAAGGACAGTCACCCACGGCTGAACCGTCCCGCTGGGTGATACGTCCTTAAGCAGTAAGAGGAGCTGCCGAAAAAGCCTGCGGATTGACGCCCGCGGGGCAACACTGGGGATGGGACCGAGAGATACGGGGGGCGGCCATGGACACCTCGTCGAGCCGCGCGACAGTCACCACTTCACTGCTCACCACATCACAGCGAAAGAACGCGCCCATGTGCCAGCACCAGCCATCGTGCCCGACATCCGACTCCGCCGACCGGGACGCCGCCCGCCTCATGGCGCACCACCCCGAGCAGGGCTGGAGCCTTCTGTGCAACGGTGTGCTGCTGTTCGAGGACACCGGCGAGCTGCTGCCGGATGGCAAGATCATCGCACCGCACCGGCCGCTCACGGCCATGACGGCGGCTTGAGCACCACCACAGACCCGCTCGCACACCAGGTAACGACCGACAGACCTCCGGGGAGACGATCACCCGGAGCGCCGCACCAGCGTCAGTCACCTCCTCGCACCATCAGGGGCCGGCCGGAGATATCCCTCCGTACCGGCCCCCACGTATGTCATCAGCCAGAGGCCGGGTGGGTGGCGGACGGTGCCGCCCGCCACCGACCCGGAATGGCTCAGCCCTCGTACTCGTCCAGCGGCGGGCAGGAGCAGACGAGGTTGCGGTCACCGAAGGCGCCGTCGATCCGGCGCACCGGCGGCCAGTACTTCTCCGTCCTGCTGACACCGGACGGGAAGACCGCCTCGTCCCGGCCGTAGGCGTGGTCCCACTCGCCACCCAGCGCGGCCGCCGTGTGCGGGGCGTTCCGCAGCGGGTTGTCCTCGGCGGGCCAGTGACCGGAGGCGACCTTCTCGATCTCCGCCCGGATCGCGATCATCGCCTCGCAGAAGCGGTCGATCTCGGTCAGGTCCTCACTCTCGGTGGGCTCGATCATCAGCGTGCCCGCGACCGGGAAGGACATCGTCGGCGCGTGGAACCCGTAGTCGATGAGCCGCTTGGCGATGTCGTCGACCGTGACACTGGTCTCCTTCGTCAGCGGACGGATGTCCACGATGCACTCATGGGCGACCAGCCCGGCCGGGCCGGTGTAGAGCACGGGGAAGTGCGGCTCCAGCCGCTTGGCGATGTAGTTCGCCGCGAGGACGGCGACCTGCGTGGCGCGCTTGAGCCCCTCGCCACCCATCATCCGGACATAGGTCCACGAGATCGGCAGAATGCCCGCAGACCCCCAGGGAGCCGCCGAGATCGGCCCGACCCCGGTCTCCGGGCCCGCCTCCGGCTGGAGCGGATGGTTCGGCAGATACGGGGCGAGGTGGGCGCGCACCGCGACCGGGCCGACACCGGGGCCACCGCCGCCGTGCGGGATGCAGAAGGTCTTGTGGAGGTTCAGATGCGAGACATCGCCACCGAACCGGCCCGGCTTGGCGAGCCCGACCAGCGCGTTCAGATTGGCCCCGTCGACATAGACCTGACCGCCCGCGTCATGGACCTGGGCGCAGATGTCGGAGACATGCTCCTCGAAGACCCCATGGGTGGAGGGGTAGGTGATCATGAGTACGGCCAGCTCATCGCGGTACCGCTCGATCTTGGCGCGCAGATCCTCGACATCGATCTCACCGTCGTCGGCCGTCTTGACGACGACGACCTTCATCCCGGCCATGACCGCGCTGGCGGCGTTGGTGCCGTGGGCCGAGGACGGGATCAGACAGACGGTCCGCTGCTCGTCACCCTGCGCGCGGTGGTAGGCGCGTACGGCGAGCAGCCCGGCGAGTTCGCCCTGGGAGCCCGCGTTGGGCTGGAGCGAGACCTTGTCATAGCCGGTGACCTCGGCGAGGCGGTCCTCCAGCTCATGGATGAGGGTGAGGAACCCGGCCACCTGGTCGACGGGCGCGAAGGGGTGGAGCTGGCCGAACTCCGGCCAGGTCACGGGCTCCATCTCGGCCGTCGCGTTGAGCTTCATGGTGCAGGAGCCCAGCGGGATCATGCCCCGGTCCAGCGCGTAGTCCCGGTCGGCGAGGCGGCGCAGATAGCGCAGCATCGAGGTCTCGGAGCGGTGCTGATGGAAGACCGGGTGGCCCAGATAGTCCTCGCCGCGCAGCAGTGTGTCCGGCAGCGCGTCGGCGGCGGTGGCGTCCAGCGCGTCGACATCGCCCTCGACACCGAAGGCGGCCCAGACGGTGTGGAGGTGGTCGCGGGTGGTGGTCTCGTCACAGGCGAGGGAGACCTGGGAGTCGTCGACCCGGCGGAGGTTGACCCCGCCCGCGCGCGCGGCGGCCACGACCGCGTCGGCCCGGCCCGGCACACGTACGGTCAGGGTGTCGAAGTAGCCGCCGTGGACGACCTCGACGCCGCCCGCGGTGAGCCCGGCGGCGAGCACCGCGGCCATGCGGTGGGTGCGCCGGGCGATGGTCCGCAGCCCCTCGGGGCCGTGGTAGACCGCGTACATGCCCGCCATCACGGCGAGCAGCACCTGGGCCGTACAGATATTGCTGGTGGCCTTCTCCCGGCGGATGTGCTGCTCACGCGTCTGGAGCGCCAGGCGGTACGCCTTGTTCCCGTCCGCGTCGACCGAGACACCGACCAGCCGTCCGGGCAGGCTGCGGGCGAACTTCTCCCGGACCGCCATGTAACCCGCGTGCGGGCCGCCGAAGCCCATCGGGACGCCGAAGCGCTGGGTGGTGCCGATGGCGATATCGGCGCCGAGCTCTCCGGGCGAGGTGAGCAGGGTCAGGGCGAGCAGATCGGCGGCGACGGTGACGACGGCGCCCAGTTCCTGGGCCCGCGCGATGACCGGCTTGAGGTCGCGCACCGCCCCGGAGGCACCCGGGTACTGGAGCAGCACGCCGAAGACCCCGCGCTCGGCGATCCCGGCGGGAAGGCCGTCGCTCAGATCGGCGCTGACGACCTCCACCCCGGTCGGCTCGGCGCGGGTCTGGATCACCGCGAGGGTCTGCGGCAGCACATCGGCGTCGACCAGGAAGACACCGCTCTTGACCTTGCCGACCCGGCGGGAGAGCGCCATGGCCTCGGCGGCCGCCGTGCCCTCGTCCAGCAGGGAGGCTCCGGAGGTGGGCAGACCGGTCAGATCGGCCACCATCGTCTGGAAGTTCAGCAGGGCTTCGAGACGGCCCTGGGAGATCTCCGGCTGGTAGGGCGTGTACGCCGTGTACCAGGAAGGGTTCTCCATGACGTTGCGCAGGATGACCGGGGGCGTGAACGTGCCGTAGTAGCCGAGTCCGATCATCGGCGCGAGCACACTGTTGCGGTCGGCGAGGGAACGGAGCTCGGCCAGCACCTCGGCCTCGGTGCGGGCCTCGGGCAGCCCCAGCGCCTCGGCGCTCTTGATGACATCGGGTACGGCGGCGGCGGTCAGCTCGTCCAGCGAGCCGTATCCCACCTGGGCCAGCATCTTGGCCTGCGCTCCGGCGTCGGGCCCTATATGGCGCTGCTCGAACGGAGTGCCTCGCTCCAGCTGGGCGAGCGGCATACGGTTGGCGGTCATCAGGCGGCCTCCTGGTCTCACGCGACCTACGAGGGGCACCACGGCGGATGCCCCGGACGGCCTCCCCCTCTGTCATCTCAACCTGAGAGCTTCACCGGGCCGCCCGCCTCGGCGCCCCGGCTTTCACCGTCGGTGAGAGCGGATGCCGTCCGACGCCCGCCCTGCTTTCCAGAGTGACCTCGTCCATGCGGTACAGGGTGCCTGAGAGATTCCGGGGAGGATTTGCTCCTTCGGCGCCACCGGCGGCCTGCCGGTGGACTCTCCCGCACGGGGTCAGCAGCCATTTGCCAGCCTACCAGCGCGTCTCCTCACCCTTCGCTCAAGTGGCCGAAGGCTCCGATGTGCACTTTCGTAGGGCTTAAGGAGCAGTTGCGACCTTTTGGAGGGACCGTGCAGACCGATATCGATCCGCGCAGCCTGATCGGCCGCAAGGTGTTCGACCGCGATGGCGCCAAGATCGGCACCGTCGATGAGGTGTATCTCGACGACGCCACGGGGGCACCCGAATGGGCGGCGGTCCGCACCGGACTCTTCAGCCGGGACGCCTTCGTGCCCCTCGCGCCGAGCAGTCTCGTCGCGGAGGCCCTCCGCGTCCCCTATGAACGCTCCCTGATCAGGGACGCCCCGGACTTCGGCGTGGGCCGCCATCTCTCCCCCGAGCAGGAGCTCCAGCTCTACCACCACTACGGTCTCGATCTCTCCTCCCCTCCCGCGCCGCCGCCGCGTGAGGACCGGTCCTTCGGCCGGATCGCGGGCGAGACGGAGTGATCCCTCCTGGCCCCGCCGGACGGCTCGACCGGCATCGGCCGCTCCCCCGCGTCCGGCCCGCCGGCACGGGGCCGCCTGGCATCTGACTCCCCGGCCCCCCGTTCGCCGACGCCCGGGGACCGGGAACCCCGTGCGGGGCGCTCACTCGTGGACCCGCTCGGTGACACCACCGCGCCGTCGCTCGTCCCGCCCTGCCCACCGCCGCCCGGGGCCGCCCCGGCCACGGGCACCAGGGGCAGCGGATCGGAGGGCCTCAGTTCCGGGTCGTTCACCCGGAAGGTCCGCACCCGCCCCGGCGCCGGGGAATCGGGGCGCTCGAAGCGGACCGTGACCCGGCCCACGCCGCTGCCCTGCACCCAGCCCACCCCGTGGACGGCGTGCTCCACATCCTGACCGGCGTGCCAGCGCCGCTCCCCGGCCTCCGACCCGGCGGCACCCGGCTCCGACCCGTCCGCGCCCGCCGGACCTGCGGGACCTGCCAGGGACGGTCGCGCGCCCGGGACGGCCGCCCCGCCCGCCGGCTCTCCGGTACGAGCGGCTGGTCCAGGCTGGTCCGGCTCCCGCGCGCCCTCGCCCGGAGCGGCGTCCGCGAACCCTCGTCCCCCTTCTCCTCCCGGTCGCACGGGATCCGCCGCACCACCGGCCGTCCCCTGCCCGGGGGCTCCGTCCCCCCGCCCCGCGTCCCCATCGGAGGGGGCCCCGCCGCCCGCCGCCACCACTCCGGCGCGGCGATCCGCCCCCGCCGTACCGGAAGAGGCGGGCGATCCTCCTGAGCGATCTTCTGGAAGGGCTGTCGACACCCCGGAGCGGTTCTCTCCCGGCCCGGACGGGCTCCCCGAGGGTTTCTCATCCACCACGGGCGGAACACCGCTACCAGCGGCCTCAGGGGCGGCCCTCCCGTCCCTGACCGCTATCCGCTCCCCGGCGGCCTGTGCCACCTGGGCGAAGAGGTCCTCCTGGGTGTAGTCGGCGAGGCCGGAGACCCCCACGCCAAGGAGCCGGACCCCACCCGTGGTGTCGACGGACTCCAGCAGCCGCGCCGCCGCCTCCCGCACCACCGTGGGATCGTCCGTGGGCCCCCGAAGCGTCTCCGACCTGGTCAGGGTGGAGAAGTCATACCGCCGCACCTTCACCACGATCGTGCGCCCGGAGTGACCGGAGGCCCGCAACCGCTCCACACAGCGCTCGGCGAGCCGCTCCACCTCGGCACGGATACGGATGCGGTCATGGAGGTCCACATCGAAGGTGTCCTCGACCGAGACCGACTTGGTGTCACGCTCTGCCACCACCGGCCGGTCGTCATGGCCCAGCGCCATGCTGTGGAGCGCGGTGCCGTGGGCCTTTCCCACCAGCCGAACCAGCTCGTCCTCCCCCGCCTCGACCAGCTCGGCACAGATGGTCAGCCCGGCCCGGCGCAGATGCTCCCCCGTCGCCGGGCCCACCCCGGGCAGGATCCGCACCGGCAGGGGGCCCAGCAGCTCCCGCTCGGTACCGGGTTCGATGAGCACCAGTCCATCCGGCTTGGCCTGCTCGGACGCGATCTTGGCCAGCATCTTCGAGCCCGCGAGACCCACCGAACCCGTGAGCCCGGTGACCTCTCTGATGTCGGTGCGCAACCGCTCGCCCACCGCGCGCGCCGTCACCGTGTCCCGGGCGGCTCCGGCGGCTCCCGTGGCCTCCAGGTCGACGAAGGCCTCGTCCAGGCTCAACGGCTCCACCAGCGGGGACAGCTCCCGCAGCAGCCCCATCACCTGCTCGCTGATGGTGCGGTAGAAGGAGAAGCGCGGTGTCAGACAGGCCGCGTTCGGCGCCAGCCGACGGGCCTGCGCCATGGGCATCGCCGAGTGCACCCCGAACCGGCGCGCCTCGTACGACGCTGTCGCGACGACCCCGCGCGGCCCGAGGCCTCCGACGATGACCGGCTTCCCGCGCAGACTCGGCTTCGCCGCCTGCTCGGCTGCGGCGTAGAAGGCATCCATGTCCAGATGCAGAATCGTCGGCGCGGATCTCACATCTCCGATGCTGCCCTACGCCACTGACAATGGCCCCACC
>NZ_JBHVHF010000383.1:0-6406 GCF_042800315.1 Streptomyces sp. NPDC057638 | reverse complement strand
TCCTTCGAGTTCCGCATCAACGGCGAGGACCCCGGCCGCAACTTCCTGCCCGCCCCCGGCACCGTCACCCGGTTCACCCCGCCCACCGGCCCCGGCGTCCGCCTCGACGCCGGCGTCGAATCCGGCAGCGTCATCGGCCCCGCCTGGGACTCCCTCCTCGCCAAACTCGTCATCACCGGCGCCACCCGCGCCCAGGCCCTCCAGCGCGCCGCCCGCGCCCTGGAGGAGTTCACCGTCGACGGCATGGCCACCGCCATCCCCTTCCACCGCGCCGTGGTCACCGACCCGGCCTTCGCGCCCGAACTCACCGGCTCCACCGACCCCTTCACGGTCCACACCCGCTGGATCGAGACCGAGTTCGTCAACGAGATCCCCGCCTTCGCCACGGCCACCGAGGCGGAGACCGAGGACGAGCCCGGCCGCGAGACCGTCGTCGTCGAGGTCGGCGGCAAGCGGCTTGAGGTCTCCCTGCCCACCTCCCTCGGCATGACGCTGGCCCGCACCGGCCTGGCGGCCGGGGCCAAGCCGAAGCGCCGCAAGGCGAAGAAGGCCGGTGCCGCGGCCTCCGGCGACACCCTCGCCTCACCCATGCAGGGCACGATCGTGAAGATCGCCGTCGAGGAGGGCCAGGAGGTCCAGGAGGGCGACCTCGTCGTCGTCCTGGAGGCCATGAAGATGGAACAGCCCCTCAACGCCCACCGCGCGGGCACCATCAAGGGCCTGTCCGCCACGGTCGGCGCGTCCGTCTCGTCCGGTGCCGCGATCTGCGAGATCAAGGACTGATCCGCTCGACACCGCGCACGGCCCCGGCCCCACGGCCGGGGCTTCGCGTTCCCCGGCCGCCCCCGGAGCCCGGCCGCCCGGGGCCCGCCCAGCGCACGCCCGGCGCACTCCGCCCACGACGGCCCGCGACGACTCCACACCCGACCCCGTGCCCGACCGCGCCCCAACCCCCGCGGTTCCCCCGCGAACCGCACGGGACGGAAGCCCGGTCACAGGGGTCAGAATGGGGCGCGAGGGCGGGTGTCAGGGCCCGGCCTCCCGATCCCGGGGCGTCCCGGTCCACGCTGGAGTCCCGGTCCACGCTGGACGAGAAGGGCGACCGGAGGTCGGCGCGGGGACCCGAGGGAGGACGGCGGGATGACGACCAGAACGGTGGAGGGCACGGCACGCCCGATGCGGGCCGACGCCCGCCGCAACCATGAACGGCTGCTCACCGAGGCCCGCGCGGTCTTCGCCCAACAGGGCACCGCCGCCTCGCTGGAGGAGATCGCCCGCCGCTCGGGCGTCGGCATCGGCACGCTCTACCGCCACTTCCCCAATCGCCACGCGATGATGAACGCGGTCTTCCAGGAGGCGAAGTCCGCCCTCCTCGACCACTCCCGCGCCCTGGCGCACGCGGAGCGCCCCTGTGTGGCGCTCATCGAGTGGCTGCGCGCCCTCATCACTCACGCGAGTGAGTACCGGGGGCTGTCACGGGAGCTGATGTCGGCGTCCGGTGACGCGAGTTCGGCGCTGTCCCAGTGCTGTGTCCCGCTGTACGAGGCGGGCGAGCGGCTGCTGGCACGCGCTCGGGAGGTCGGTGCCGTACGGCACGACGTGTCCATCGGGGATCTGATGCGGCTGACGAACGCCATCGCTCTGGCGGCCGAGGAGACCCCCGACGACCCCGGGCTGCCGGACCGGCTGCTCGATCTCACCCTGTGCGGGCTGCGACCGGCACCCGCGTGACGCCCGCCGCTACCGGCCCGCCACCGCGAACCGCCCGTACACACCCCTCCGTACGCGGGAGCCGGGGCACAGGGAAGGCGCGGCGTTCGACCCCGGGGGCCGGACCCCGCGCCCAGCGGTACCTCATGTCGTGGCGCGGGTCAGCGGCGGCGCAGATCCGCCACCCGGGCCCCTCTGTCCGCCGCCCCGGGTTCCAGACCACCGGCGGCCGGGCCGAGGCGCTGGGGGCCCGCGCCGCCACGGGTGCGCCGCTGCCCCGGGAGGGGCACGTCACGGCGGGGCGGACGGCTGGGAGCGGATTCACCGGCGTCGGTCTGGGCGCCCGCGACCGCGATCTGGACCCCCTGGTCGGCGAGGGCCTGGAGTTCGGTCCCGGCCCGCTCGTCCTGAGCGGGGGGCTCGTCCGTGACGAGACGGGTGATCACATCCGTCGGCACGGTCTGGAACATGGTGTCGGCGCCGAGTTTGGTGTGGTCCGCGAGGACCACCACCTCCGCCGCCGCCTGCACCAGCGCCCGGTCCACGCTGGCGGAGAGCATGTTGGAGGTGGACAGACCGCGTTCGGCGGTGAGTCCACTGCCGGAGAGGAAGGCGCGGGTGACCCGCAGCCCCTGGAGCGACTGCTCGGCCCCGCTGCCCACCAGGGCGTAGTTGGAGCCGCGCAGGGTGCCCCCGGTCATGACGACCTCCACCCGGTTGGCGTGGGCGAGCGCCTGGGCGACCAGCAGGGAGTTGGTGACGACGGTCAGACCGGGCACGCGGGCGAGGCGGCGGGCCAGCTCCTGCGTGGTCGTACCGGCGCCGACGACGATCGCCTCGCCCTCGCCGACGAAGCTCGCGGCGAGGTCGGCGATGGCCGTCTTCTCGGCGGTGGCGGACAGGGACTTCTGCGGAAAGCCGGACTCCCGGGTGAACCCGCCCGGCAGTACCGCACCGCCGTGCCGGCGGTCGAGGAGTCCTTCGGCCTCCAGCGCCCGCACATCACGCCGTACGGTCACTTCGGAGGTCTGGACGACACGGGCGAGCTCCCGGAGCGACACGGCTCCGTTGGCGCGCACCATTTCTAGGATCAGTTGGCGACGTTCTGCAGCGAACACGAAACTGACAGTAACGTGAGCGACCGATACTTTTCAGCAGTATGCGCCGAATACCAAGTAATGCGCTCAGACAGGGGTGCCAAGTGGTATAGGCACGGGCATAGTTGATCGCCCCGTCCCGGCGCCCATCCCAGCCGCCGTCAGCCGCCCGCCGCGGGCCGGGCCCCGGCGCCTTCCGGCCCCCGGCCACCCGTACGGCGCGGGTCAGCCAGGGCCCCCGGACGTCCGGCTCAGCCCTCGCCCGTCCCCTTGCGGGGCTGGAGCTGGCGGGCGACCTCCGCGATCGACCCGGACAGGGAGGGGTAGACGGTGAAGGCGTTGGCGATCTGCTCGACCGTCAGGTTGTTGTCCACGGCGATGGAGATCGGGTGGATCAGCTCGCTGGCGCGCGGGGCGACGACACAGCCGCCGACCACGATGCCGGTACCCGGACGGGCGAAGATCTTCACGAAGCCGTCCCGGATGCCCTGCATCTTGGCGCGGGGGTTACGCAGCAGCGGCAGCTTGACGACCCGGGCGTCGATCCGGCCCGCGTCGACATCGGCCTGGGTGTAGCCGACGGTGGCGATCTCGGGGTCGGTGAAGACATTGGACGAGACCGTCTTCAGATCGAGCGGCGTCACCGCGTCACCCAGGAAGTGGTACATCGCGATCCGGCCCTGCATGGCGGCGACCGAGGCCAGCGCGAAGACCCCGGTGACATCACCGGCCGCGTAGACGCCGGGGGCGCTGGTGCGCGAGACCCGGTCGGTCCAGATGTGACCGGACTCCTTGAGCTTGACGCCCGCCTCCTCCAGGCCCATGCCCGCGGAGTTCGGGATGGCGCCGACGGCCATCAGACAGTGGGTGCCGGAGATGACCCGGCCGTCGGAGAGGGTGACCTCGACCCGGTCGCCGACCCGCTTGGCCGACTCGGCGCGGGAGCGGGCCATGACGTTCATGCCCCGGCGGCGGAAGACGTCCTCCAGCACGGCGGCGGCGTCCGGGTCCTCGCCCGGCAGCACCCGGTCCCGGGAGGAGACGAGGGTGACCCGGGAGCCCAGCGCCTGATAGGCCCCGGCGAACTCGGCGCCGGTGACACCGGAGCCGACCACGATCAGTTCCTCGGGCAGCATGTCCAGGTCGTAGACCTGGGTCCAGTTGAGGATGCGCTCGCCGTCGGGCTGGGCGTCGGGGATCTCCCGGGGGTGACCGCCCGTGGCGATCAGCACGGCGTCGGCGGTGAGACGCTCCTCCGAGCCGTCGGCCGCGGTGACCACGACCGTACGGGAGCCGTCCATGGCCTGCTGGCCCTCCAGACGGCCCCGGCCGCGCAGCACCCGGGCGCCCGCGCGGGTGACGGAGGCGGTGATGTCATGGGACTGGGCGAGGGCGAGCCGCTTCACCCGGCGGTTGACCTTGCCGAGGTCGACCCCGACCACCCGGGCCGACTGCTCCATCGGCGGGGTGTCGTCCGCGACGATGATGCCGAGCTCCTCGTAGGAGGAGTCGAACGTGGTCATCACCTCGGCCGTGGCGATGAGGGTCTTCGAGGGGACGCAGTCCGTCAGGACGGACGCGCCGCCGAGGCCGTCACAGTCGACGACGGTCACCTCCGCGCCGAGTTGGGCGCCCACCAGGGCCGCCTCGTATCCGCCGGGTCCGCCGCCGATGATCACGATCCGGGTCACTGGGGTTACGCCTCGCGCTCTCGTTGTGCCGGGTGGTGCCGCTGGGCAGGAGTACGTACCCCATTGTCCCGCACGCTTCAACTCGCTCGCTCCCGGGTCCCTCCAACGGAGGCCCCTGATCCGCTCGCGCACACCAGTAAGCCAGGCCGACGGGCCCGTGTGAACCCCCCTGCGCCACCACCCCCCATCCCGCGGACCCCCTCCTTCCTGCGGAAAGGGCGGCCACCCGCGCCCCTCCCGTACCCTCGATCCCATGTCGCTCTACGCCGCGTACGCCGGCAACCTCGACGCGCGGCTGATGTCCCGCCGCGCCCCGCACTCCCCGCTGCGCGGCACGGGCTGGCTCAACGGCTGGCGGCTCACCTTCGGCGGCGAACAGATGAGCTGGGAGGGAGCGCTGGCCACCATCGTGGAGGCCCCCCGCTCCCAGGTCTTCGTCGCGCTGTACGACATCGCCCCGATGGACGAGGACTCGATGGACCGCTGGGAAGGTGTCGGTCTCGACATCTACCGCCGGATGCGGGTCCGGGTGCACACCCTGGACGGCGAGGAACCCGCCTGGGTGTACGTCCTCAACGGGTACGAGGGCGGGCTGCCCTCCGCGCGCTATCTCGGCGAGATCGCCGACGCCGCCGAGTCGGCGGGCGCGCCGCACGACTACGTGATGGAGCTGCGCAAGCGCCCCTGCTGAGGCGGAGGGGGGTCGGCGGGACCCGCCGGGCCCCCGTTCCCGTATCCCCCGCGCGTCTGCCGCGTAGCGCCCGAATCCCCGCGGTCTCTCGCGCGCCTCTCACGCCCGCACTCCCGCGCGTCCGTTCTCCCGCGTTCTCCCGCGTTCTCCCGCGCGTCTCGCGGGTCGCGCGCACGTCCGCCCCGGGCCTGGCGCGCGTCTCCCCCGTGCCCCGTTCCGGGCCTCGCGCCCGGCTCTCCCGGCTCCTTGATCTCTTTCGTCGGAAACGACAAGACAACGATCCGACCACCGTGCTCAGCGCATCTACGCGCGTAGGGAATCAGCGGCTACCCTCATTCGCGTGAACGCATCTGTGAATCCGGACCTCAACGGCGTGAACGCCAGTCCTTACGAGGCGGCCGACGCCGCCGCCGCCCGTCTGCGCGAGCTGACCGGCGTCGAGAGCCATGACGTGGCCCTGGTGATGGGCTCCGGCTGGGCGCCCGCCGTCGACGCGCTCGGGGCCCCCGAGGCCGAGTTCCCGGTCACCGAGCTGCCCGGCTTCCCCGCGCCCGCCGTCCAGGGCCACGGCGGCCGCGTCCGCTCGTACCTCATCGGCGAGCGCCGCGTGCTGGTCTTCCTCGGCCGCACCCACTACTACGAGGGCCGGGGCGTCGCGCCCGTCGCCCACGGAGTGCGCACCGCGGCCGCCGCGGGCTGCAAGACCATCGTGCTGACCAACGGCTGCGGCGGCCTGCGCGAGGGCATGCGCCCCGGCCAGCCGGTGCTGATCAGCGACCACATCAACCTCACCGCGACCTCCCCGATCGTCGGGGCGAACTTCGTGGACCTGACCGACCTGTACTCGCCCCGGCTGCGGGCGCTGTGCAAGGAGATCGACCCCACCCTCGAAGAGGGCGTCTACACCCAGCTCACGGGCCCCCACTACGAGACGCCCGCCGAGATCAACATGCTGCGTGTCCTCGGCACCGACCTGGTGGGCATGTCCACGGTCCTGGAGGCCATCGCCGCCCGCGAGGCGGGCGCGGAGGTCCTCGGCATCTCCCTCGTCACCAACCTGGCGGCGGGCATGTCCGGCGAGCCCCTCAACCACGAGGAGGTCCTCCAGGCGGGCCGCGACTCGGCCGCGCGGATGGGTGACCTCCTGATCCGCGTGCTCTCGCGCATCTAAGAAGGACCTGGACACCTGACCCGATGGCCCCGGACCACCACCGGGG
>NZ_JBHVHF010000382.1:0-6408 GCF_042800315.1 Streptomyces sp. NPDC057638 | reverse complement strand
GGGGAGCACACCACCGCGGTGTGCTCCCCCGGCATCCGGGACACCGGCGTACCGGCCACGGCACACCGGCCGGAACCAGCCGCACCGCACCGCACCCACCCACTTGGGGGAGACCTGATGAGCACCGCCACCGGTACCGCCATCGCCCACCCGGGCACCGTCCTCGCGGACCTGCTGCCCGCCTCACGCGTCCGTGACGTCGCGCTCGTCGTCGGCGGCGCCGCCCTCACCGGACTGGCCGCGCAGCTCTCCGTACCCGTGCCCGGGTCGCCGGTGCCGGTCTCCGGGCAGACCTTCGCGGCGCTGCTCGTGGGCACCGCGCTGGGCGCGCGGCTCGGCTTCCTGTCGCTGGGGCTGTACGCGGTCGCGGGCGTGGCCGGGGTGCCGTGGTTCGCGGAGGGCACGTCCGGCTGGGGGATGCCGAGCTTCGGCTATGTGATCGGGATGATGCTGGCGGCCGCGGCCGTCGGCGCGCTGGCCCGGCGCGGCGCGGACCGGTCGGTGCTGCGCACGGCGGGCGCGATGGTCCTCGGCTCGGCCGTGATCTACGCCGTCGGCGTGCCCTATCTCGCCCTCTCCACCGGGATGACCCTCTCCCAGGCCGTCGCGGCGGGCCTGACCCCGTTCCTCATCGGTGACGCCGTCAAGGCGGCGCTGGCGATGGGCCTGCTGCCCACCGCCTGGAAGCTCACCCGCCGCTGACACCGCACCGCCGCGGGGGTGGGCACACCCCTGCGGCGGTGGGGGCGCCGGGGCCGTGACACACTCGGACCCATGCGCGTCTACCTCGGTTCCGACCACGCCGGATACGAACTCAAGAACCACCTCGTGGAGTGGCTCAAGGCCAACGGCCACGAGCCCGTCGACTGCGGCCCGCACATCTACGACGCCCAGGACGACTACCCGCCCTTCTGCCTCCGCGCCGCCGAGCGGACCGCCGCCGACGCCGACGCCCTCGGCATCGTCATCGGTGGCTCCGGCAACGGCGAGCAGATCGCGGCCAACAAGGTCAAGGGCGTCCGCGCCGCCCTCGCCTGGAGCGCGCAGACCGCCGCCCTCGGCCGTGAGCACAACAACGCCAACGTGGTGGCGATCGGCGCGCGCATGCACTCCGAGGAGGAGGCGACGGCGTTCGTCGAGACCTTCCTGGCGACCCCGTACTCCGGCGACGAGCGCCACACCCGCCGGATCGAGATGCTCTCCGTGTACGAGACGACCGGCGAGCTGCCCCCGATCCCGGCGCACCACCCCCAGGGCTGACCGCGCCCCCCGGCTGAACGCTCTGGCCGGTCGGGCTCCCGGCCCGCCCGGCCGCCGCTATCGCGCCCCCGCCCCGCCGCCGCGCCCCGCGCGACCCGGCGGGGCGCCGCCGTCCCCAGCGACCACCGCGCCCGTGGCGCGGCAGCAGCAGGAGAGGAAGTCCGTGCCCGAGGGCCACACCATCCACCGCCTCGCCCAGGACCACCGCGCGCTCTTCCTGGACCGGCGGCTGCGTGTCAGCAGCCCGCAGGGCAAGTTCTCCGACTCGGCGGCGCTGCTGGACGGGCAGCCGCTGACGGCGGCCGAGGCACACGGCAAACACCTGTTCCTGGGCTTCGGGGCGCTGGGCTGGGTCCATGTCCATCTCGGCCTCTTCGGCACGGTGGACCTCGGCGCCCGGCCGGCGCCCCCGCCCACCGACACGGTCCGGCTGCGGCTGCGGGCCCAGGCGCCCGAGGCGTATATGGACCTGCGCGGACCCACGGCCTGCGCCCTGCTCACCGACGGCGAGAAGGCCGCCGTCCACGACCGCCTCGGCCCCGATCCGCTGCGCCCGGACGACGACGCGGAGCGCGCCTGGGCCCGGATCTCCCGTTCCCGCTCCACGGTCGCCGCGCTGCTGATGGACCAGAAGGTCATCGCGGGCGTGGGCAATGTCTACCGGGCCGAGGTCCTCTTCCGGCACGGGATCGATCCGTACCGTACGGGCCGTGACCTGGCCCGCGCCGAGTGGGACGCGATCTGGCCCGACCTGGTCGCGCTGATGCGCGAGGGGGTGCGGAACAACCGCATCGACACGGTACGGCCGGAGCACACCCCGGAGGCGATGGGCCGCCCCCCGAGGGTGGACGACCACGGTGGCGAGGTCTATGTCTACCGCCGCGCCAACCTGCCCTGCCATATCTGTCATACGGAGATCCGCAGGGCGGACCTGGCGGCGCGCAACCTCTTCTGGTGCCCCACCTGCCAGCGGCGCTGACACCGTCCCGCCGGGCGGCGGCGCGGGCACTCCACGCCACCGCCCGCGTTCCCGCTAGAAGCCGTGCGGCACCCACGGCGCCGCGTCGCCGCCGAACGCCAGCGACGCCTCCGCCAGCGCGCCCGAGCCGGGAACCAGCTCACGCACCCGCCCGGCGGCCGCGAGCGTCGTCAGCGTGACGCCGCCGAGGTAGGCCGCGCCCAGCTCCCGTACCGTCAGCGCCAGATCGGCCGGGTCCTCGGTGCGCTCGCAGGCGGCGCCCTTGGCGTCGGCGGTCAGCCGCCAGCGGCCGGTGTTCCAGGGGCAGAAGTCGTCCGTCACGTCGAAAACCACATCGACCGGGACGCGGTAGGAGCGGGCGGCCAGGGCCGCGCCGACGTCCACCAGCCGGGCGTGGAGGCCGTCGGCCGTGTGGACCTGACAGCGGCGGACGTCGGAGACCATCTGCTGCCAGGCGTCGTCCACCGGCCGCGAGCCGATCTTCACGGTCGTGGTGAGGTCGATCGAGCACAGGAAGCGCCACAGCGCCGCGTACGCGACCGGGGTGAGGGCGGCGATGTCCTGGAGTTCGACGGTCCCGGTGGGGCCGGAGTCGTCCCAGGAGGGCCGGTTGCGGTAGCGGGCGTAGCCCACGGTCTCGCCGTCGACCTCGGCGAGTACGCACTGGAGCGGTGAGGCGCCCGCCTGGAGGGCGGCGCTGTCCACGGTGAAGAACCGCTCCCAGCCGGGCACGCGGCTGATCGTGCCGGGGCGGTCGGGGACGAGCCGGGCGTAGACCGCCTCGCACTCCTCGATCGCCTCGGCGGGGGACACCCGCCGGACCCGGACGGCGTCCGTGCCCTCCGGTACGGTCAGCCGGACCCGGACCGTGTCGATGGCGGCGCTGATCTGCCAGGTCGCCGTGGCATAGCCGAAGCGGCCGTAGATATCGGGCTCGGAGGCCAGCAGGATCGCCACGGACTCGCCCCGCTCGCGGACGTCGTCGAGCAGCCGCCGCATCATCGAGGTGAGGATGCCCCGCCTGCGGTGGGTGGCGGCGACGCTGACCATCGTGACGCCGGCCATCGGGACGGTCTGCCCGCCGGGCACCGTCACCTGGAACGAGAAGGCACCGGCCGTGCCGACGCACTCGGTGCCGTCCCAGACGGCGAGCGAGCGTTCGAACTCGGTGTGTTTGCGATAAAGGGAACGTTTCTCTTCCGCCTCCTGAATCCCACCGAAGGCGAGCTCCAGGTTCGAGAACCACGGGTCCCACTCGTCAGGCCGCAACACGCGCAACTCGGTCGTCATATGCCATCCGTATCAGCGCCCACGCGCCGACGCGACCGAATTTGCGCGGCGGGCACCCCCGGGCTCGCTCCGTGAGTATCTGGCTACGAAGGGTTCCCTCCGCTCTGACGTGGGGCGTCGCCGGATCCCGCGCGCACCGCCCGCCGCCGGGGCCCCCGCACGGGCGAGGACCGGGCCGTCCCCCTCCGCTCACCACCGCAGCGTCTGTCATATGCCATGACTATCTGCCGATACGGCGACAGAGCGACACCATTTCGAACACATTGTCACAGGGGTCCCCCTGCACGAAGTGCCGATGGATCGATAAGGTCACACGACAATGGCTCGTCGCGGTGGAGTGGAATCAGTCAGCGCCCGGCTGCGGAAAGCAGTGCACCGGGTGCGCGTCTCGCTGCGTAAGTCCGCGGTCGACTACTTCCGGGGCGACGGCGCCGACACCATCGCCCTCGCCGGACTGCTGGCGACCGTCCCCGCGATCACCTTCGGCACCATCAACAACTCGGAGTGGATCTCACCCGCCGCGCTCGTGCTGCCGATCGTCGCCGGGGCGCTCCTGCTGCGGCCCGCGAGCCTGCTCGGTCTCTACGCGGCCTGCGCGGGCGGCCTGATCGTCGAGACCCTCGTCCTCGGCCCCTACACCGACGGCCCCGCCCGGGTCACCCCCGGCACCGTCCTCGTGGTCGCCGCCTGCGGCTTCTTCGGCCTGCTCATCGCCCAGTTCCGGGCCAGGGTCGGCGTGCCCTGGAGACGCGGCGGCACCATGCTCTTCGACCTGCGCGAACGCATCCGGGTCCAGAGCGCCCTGCCCCGCCTCCCCAAGGGCTGGCACCGCGAGATGGCCCTGCGCCCGGCCGGTGGCCAGTCCTTCTCCGGCGACTTCGTCGTCGCCGCCCGCACCAGCGGCGGACGCACCCTCGAGGTCGTCCTCACCGATGTCTCGGGCAAGGGCATGGACGCCGCCTCGCGGGCCCTGCTGCTCTCCGGCGCCTTCGGCGGACTGCTCGGCTCCCTGCCGCCGCACGGCTTCCTGCCCGCCGCCAACGGCTATCTGCTGCGCCAGGACTGGGACGAGGGGTTCGCCACCTCCATCCACCTCGTCCTCGATCTGGAGTCCGGCGACTACGAACTCCTCTCGGCCGGGCATCTGCCCGCGCTCCAGCTCAACGCCGGGACCGGGCGCTGGGAGGAGAAGAGCGGTGACGGGCCGCTGCTCGGCGTCTACGACGGCGCCCAGTTCCACCCCGTGAAGGGGTCGCTGCGCCCCGGGGACGTCCTGATGCTCTTCACCGACGGGCTGGTGGAGGCCGCCGACCGTGACCTCAGCGAGGGCATCGACCGGCTGACGGGCGAGGCGGACCGCTATGTGACGGCGGGGTTCGAGGGCGCCGCCTGGCATCTGATCGAGGCCGTCGCCAAGGACGTCAACGACGACCGCGCGCTGCTCCTCCTCTGCCGCGACGCGGGCTCCTGACAAGGACTCTGGTCCGCCGCGACGCGGGCTCCTGACGCGGGTCCGCCGCGACCCTGGCCGCCTGACCCGGGCGGGGTCCGTACGGGAGCCCGGACCCCACCGGCCGTACCCTCGGGGCCGCGCGGCCCGGCCGCACCCCCGCCGCTGGACGGGCCGCCCCTGGCGGTCACCCACCGTGAAGTCCCGCCCGGGGCCCGGCGTCCGGATCCGGCTCGCTCAATTGCGCGATTAACTCCAGGTGGGGCGGGGTAAGTTCGGGTGAATCACCGCCCGGGTCGCACCCTCCTGATTAGGCTGCACCACGAAACATGAGCAACCCTCCGTAAGGTTGGTGCCAGTCGTGACATCACTGAAAGATCTCGATCCGAGCGCGTCACCGCTCGACTACTTCGGCGCTGAATTGCGTCGGCTGCGCGAGGCCGCCGCCCTGAGTCAGGGGCAGCTGGGGGAATGTATCTATGTGACCGGCTCGCTGGTCGGTCAAATCGAAACCGCGCGGAAGGTCCCGACAAGGGAATTCTCGGAGCGGGTGGACGCCGCCCTGATGACCGATGGGGTTTTCTCCCGCTTGGTGGGCCTTGTGTTGCGGAACCAGTTGCCGACGTGGTTTCAGCCGTATGCGGAGATGGAGGCGAAGGCGACCTACATCTCCACGTACCAGGCGCAGTTGGTCCACGGTCTGCTCCAGACCGAGGAGTACGCCAGGGCCGTGCTCGGCACCTGGACGGACGAGGATCTGGACGCCAAAGTCGAGGCGCGGATGGAGCGCCAGCGGATACTGGAGAAGCGGAATCCGCCCGCGATGTGGGTGATCCTGGGTGAGGCCGCACTGCACCAGGAGATCGGCGGGAAGGGTGTCATGCGGCGCCAACTGGTCCATTTGTTAGAGGTACAGCAGCGGCCCTGGGTGAATCTTCAGATCCTGCCGTTCTCGGTCGGCGCGCATCCCGGTCTGATGGGCTCTTTCAATGTCCTGCGCTTCACCGACCATCCGGACATCGTCTACACCGAGGATCTGGTCCAAGGTCACATGACCGCCAATTCCGAATCCGTTCGGGAGGGAACGCTCCGATACGATCTTCTCCGCGCCGCCGCGCTCTCCGTGGAGGACTCGGCGGAACTCATCGCCCGCGGTGTGGAGGAGCGTTATGGGGACCGACCCGAAGCCGACGAGGGCCCGCTGGTGTAAGTCGTCCTACAGCGCCGACGCGGGCGGCGACTGTGTCGAGGTCGCCGTGGACTCCGCCACCGTCGCCATACGGGACTCCAAGCGGACCGGTTGCGGCGGCCTCACGGTCGGCACCACCGCCTTCGCGGCCTTCCTGCGCGCCGCGCGCGGAGGGGAACTCCCCGGCTGACCGGCGCACACCGGATGAGGAGGGCCCCGCCCGCGGGGCCCTCCTCATCG
>NZ_JBHVHF010000381.1:0-6413 GCF_042800315.1 Streptomyces sp. NPDC057638 | reverse complement strand
GGCCTGGGTCGTGTCCGTCGGATCAGCGGTTGCGCACGGGGGCACCGCCTACGCGTGGATCACGCGGCCTTGGAGAGGGAGGACCGGTCGGTGCTCGGCGTGTGCCGGGCGGTGGTCACGGTGGTGGTCACGGTGCCTCGTCCGTCGTGGCGCGGCCACAGGAGAAGGGCGCCGACCGCGCCCGCCGCGGCGAGGACCGCGAGGGCGGACCAGGCGAGCAGGTAACCCGCGCTGGTGCCGAGCCATCCGGCGATGGGGTAGGTGATCAGCCAGGCCAGGTGCGAGAGGGAGAACTGGGCCGCGAACGCCTCGGGGATCGCGGTCGGTGCGACGGAGGCGCGCAGGACCTTGCCGGTCGGAGTGATGATCAGGGCCATACCGACACCGATCACGGTCCAGATGATCGCCGTACCGGTCCAGGTGGCGAGGTCGGCCGCGATGAGGGTCACCGCGGCGGTCGTGCCGCCGACGAGGACCCCGGCGCCGGTCATCATGATGGTGCGGGCGGCGACCCGGTCGAGGACGCGGGGCAGGGCGAGGGCGGCCAGCAGGGTGCCGGTGCCGGAGGCGGCGAGCACCCAGGCGACGTCCGACTGCGATCCGCCGAGTGTGTCGCGGACGTGGTTGACGGTGTTGACGACGACGATCGATCCCGCCGCCGCGACCACGAGGTTCAGCGCCATGACGCCGCGCAGCCGCGGTGTCCTGAGGAAGGTCCTGATTCCGGCCGCCACCTTCTCCCAGGCCGTGGCGTGGGTGCTGGGACGGGCGTCGGGGACGCGGGTGGACAGGACCAGCAGGGCCGAGATCAGGAACCCGGCCGAGGTGCCCAGGAACAGCCAGTTGAAACTCATGAACGTCAGCGCGACGGCCGCCAGCACGGGACTGAGCAGGCTCTCCATGGTGGAGGCGACCTGGGAGGCGGACAGGGCCCGCGTGTAGTCGGACTCGTCGGTGACGATGTCGGGGATGACGGCCTGGAACGTCGGGGTGAACGCCGCGGCGGCGGCCTGGAGCAGGGCGATCAGGACGTAGATGTGCCAGATCTCGCTGACCAGCGGCAGTGCCAGGACCACCGCGCCCCGTACCACGTCGAGGAGGAACAGGAGTCTTCTGCGGGGAAACCGGTCGACGTACGCGGCGGCCAGCGGGGCGATGACCACGTACAGGACCATCTTGATGGTGAGGGCGGTGCCGAGGACCATTCCGGCGCGCGGACCGGCGAGGTCATAGGCGAGCAGCCCGAGGGCCACGGTGGTCAGTCCGGTGCCGAACAGGGCGATGACCTGGGCGCCGAACAAGTGGCGGTAGTCGCGGATGGCGAACAGTCGCATGACGGGTTCCTTAGGTATCCGCGCGAGGTATCCACGCGGTGGGGCACGGTTTCGGGGCGGAGGCCGTGTCCGGCAGGTACAGGCGGGGTTGTCGCTACGCGCCGGTGGCGGCCGCTTGCTGCGGTTCACGTGCTCAGTGGTGGGCGTGGGCGGCGTGGTGGCTCCCGTGTCCCTGTGCGTGCCCGTGCCCGTGCCCCTGTCCCTGCCCGTGTCCGTGCTCGTGCGCGGCCGGGGGTGCCGCCTCCGGGTGGGGCGTGGCCGTGGCGGTCCGTACCGTGAACTCGGCGGTCCGGACGACCTCGTCGTGCTGGAAGTCCAGATACAGGCGGTAGGTCCCGGCCGTCGGCGCGGTCGCGACGAAGGCGATCTCGGGGCCCGGCGCGGTGGTGCCGTCGCCGGGTCCGCCCTCCGGGTGGACATGGAGGTAGCCCAGGTCACCGACGCGCAGTGCCACCAGATGCCCGTACGCGGCCAGATAGGGCTGGAGGTCGGTGACGGGCTCGCCGTTCCGGCTGACGGTGAGGATGAGTTCGCTCGCCCGGTCGGGAAGGAGTTCCCCGTCGAGCACGACGGTGTACTCCCCGATCCGCGCGGTCCCGGTCGCCTCGGGGAGCGGACGCGGGTCGTACGCTCCGGCGACCGCCGCGTCGATCCCCAGCGTCAGGGTGCCGTCGTGGCCGACCGGGTGGATGTCGGCGAAGAACCTCCAGTCCCCGGGTTCCAGGGCCAGTTCGACGCTCCAGGTGCCCGTCTCGTCCCGTACCGGGTGGACGTGCTGGAACCCGGCCGTGTCCCGCCGTACGGCAATGAAGTGCAGCTCCTTCTCGTGCTCGGGCGTGAACGCGGTCACCGTCCGTCCGTCGGGGCCGATCACCCGGAAGGTGACCGGCTGGACACCGGCGGTGAGGACCGCCGAGTCGAGCTCCAGGGTGTACCCGTGCTCGGAGACCGACAGCCCGCCGGGCTGGGCTCCGCCGTGGGCGGCGTGGGCGCTGTGGTCGTGGCCGGAGTGGTTCCGCATGACATCTCCCCTGGTGTGTCGCGCCTTTCGGCGCCGTCCGCTCGGTGCGAACGATCACGACTATATACCCCGGGGGGGTATCGCGCGACTGTGGGGCGGAGGCAATTCCGCGAGCGGCTCTCGCGGCCGTACGGTGCGAACGGGCCCGCGCGCCGAGGTGTCAGGTCCGTGTGTGCGCGTCGGGGCGGGAGGTGTCCCTGGACCGAGCCCCTCCATCACGGAGCGATGGCGCCCAGTGCCCCACGCCACGGGTTAGGTTGGTCCGATGGCATCGATCAAGAACTTCCAGGTCACCTTCGACTGCGTGGAACCCGAGCGTGTCGCGCGCTTCTGGTGCGAGGTGCTCGGGTACGTCGTACCGCCGCCGCCGAACGGGTTCGCCTCGTGGGACGCGTTCAACCGCTCACTGCCCCCTGAGCGTCAGGGTTCCGCGTTCGCCTGCGCCGACCCCACCGGTGAGGGCCCGCGCCTGTTCTTCCAGCGCGTCCCCGAGGGCAAGGTCGTCAAGAACCGGGTGCACCTCGACATCCGGGTCGGCACCGGGCTCGTGGGGGAGGAGCGCCTCGCCGTGCTGGAGGCCGAGTGCGCACGCCTGGTCGCGCTCGGCGCGGTGCGTGAGCGACTGCTGCCCGCCGACGACGACAACGAGTCGTGCATCGTGATGCGGGACGTCGAGGGCAACGAGTTCTGTCTCGACTGAGACACCGGGAGGCATCGCCGGTGCAGGCCCGGTGCGCCGGTGCCCGCGGCCGCCGCGAGACAGGCCTGTGCGTGCGGCGACAGCGCGCGGCTCGATGGGATCGCTCCATGGTTTCCCGCTGGGCCGACAAGTGCCATGCGCGGGGTGCGGCCTGGTGCCGGTCTGGGTCAATCCAACCGTGCTGGCCCT
Source organism: Streptomyces sp. NPDC057638 (assembly GCF_042800315.1). Taxonomy (NCBI): domain Bacteria; kingdom Bacillati; phylum Actinomycetota; class Actinomycetes; order Kitasatosporales; family Streptomycetaceae; genus Streptomyces; species Streptomyces sp. NPDC057638. The sequence continues at coordinate 3,169 of NZ_JBHVHF010000381.1, read as the reverse complement.
GCTCGCCCCCGGCCATCGGATGCCTCGCGTGTGCCGTGAGCATGGGTACCTGCCCGGAGCCTGGGACGCCGTGGCAGTGAGATGGGTAGCGTGAAGGGGCCGAATGTTGAGGAGGCGGGCACCGTGAAGATCCGAAAGCAACTAAAGCAAAAACGTGTTACCCGCTGGTAGAACTGCTGGTCAGCAAGTGTCGAACCCGCACGCGCGGGGATGGACCCAGTCGGTACACGCTGGGGATGTGCCGCCGGGGGTCGAACCCGCACGCGCGGGGATGGACCGGACGATCTCCGCCCGCCCACTCGGGCACAGTGGTCGAACCCGCACGCGCGGGGATGGACCGGCACGGACCGCAGGCCGTCCGCCCAGACCGCCGTCGAACCCGCACGCGCGGGGATGGACCCCACGACTGAGCAGCCCGTGGGCTGGAGCAGAGGTCGAACCCGCACGCGCGGGGATGGACCCTCCCGCGTCGTCCACGCGGTCGGGACCAGTCCGTCGAACCCGCACGCGCGGGGATGGACCCAGCATCCGTGACGCGCTCGCCGGTCGCGGCCGGTCGAACCCGCACGCGCGGGGATGGACCGCCGGGCCCGGCCCGGCTCACCACCGCGTCAGCGTCGAACCCGCACGCGCGGGGATGGACCTGACCTTACGGTTCCTGGGTATCGACCCCGATTGTCGAACCCGCACGCGCGGGGATGGACCCCGGCGACGCCTCCGAGACCTACGCCGGACCGTGTCGAACCCGCACGCGCGGGGATGGACCCTGCTCACGGACACCGGGGTCGACCTGGAGGGCGTCGAACCCGCACGCGCGGGGATGGACCGTCGTGGCGTTCGCCGATCGTGGTCCCGGTGCCGTCGAACCCGCACGCGCGGGGATGGACCGCCTCGTAGGAAGTCTCGGATGATTGTCATGCGGTCGAACGAACTTGCCGAGGCCATGGCCAGAGTTTGCGCCGACCCCCACCGGGTCACCGTGCCTTACGGGATAGACGACGGCATCATGCGCAGCCTCGTTCTCACCCACACCATGGCCACCCTCATGATCCATCAGCAGGGCAGAACCGTCCGCATCGTCCAGATCACCAGCCTCTCCGCGCGATGAGCGCCCGAGGTGGGCCTGCGTGCGGTCGCCGTCCGATCGCTCCCACCTGGCGCGGGTACGCTTCCGGGCGTGGACGGCGAGAGTGGTGATGGCGCGGCGGCGTTCGAGCGGCTGATGGCGCTGGCCGTGTCCCTGCGGCGGGTGAACGGCGAGATCAACCGGCTGACGCATGCCTTCGCGACGGCCCAGGGGCTGCATCCGACGGATGTGAGCGCGCTCGCCACGGTCCTGGACTCGGCGGAGCCGGTGACGCCGGGGATGCTGCGGACGCGACTGGGGCTGACGTCAGGGGCGGTGACCGCCTGTCTGGACCGGCTGGAGCGCGCCGGTCATATCCGCCGTACCCGGGACGAGGCCGACCGGCGCGTGGTGCGCGTCGAGTACGTGGACGAGGCGCGACTGGCCGCACGGGCGTTCTTCCGCCCGCTGGCGGTCGCGGGGGAGCGCGCGCGAGGCCGGTTCGAGGACGCGGAACTCGCCGTCGTGGTGCGGTTCCTGGATGCCTTCAGCGAGGAGATGGCCCGCCTGGAGCAGCCCCCGCGCTGAGGGGCGCGCGGGGTGGGTCCGGCCGCGCGGGGTGTCGGTGTGCGGGGTGGGTCAGGGACCGGCTCCGGGGGCGGGTGGGCCGGGCGGTACGGGGGGTGCGGTGCCGCCCCGCCGCCGCATCACCTACCATCCGAATATCTCACTCCATCAAGATAATCGGCGCGTCAAGACAGCCGCCCCGTCGAGACAGCGGATGTGTCCTCCATGCCCCACGCCGTCCCTCCCTCCCGGCCCTCCCGGTCCCGCTGGTTCTCGCGGCCCTCCCGCGCCGCCCGTCCGCTGATCCCCCTGCTCCTCCTCGTCGTGTGGCTCGGTGTCGGCGGGATGCTGGGCCCGTACGCGGGGAAGCTCGGTGAGGTCGCCACCAACGACCAGGCCGCGTTCCTGCCCCGTAGCGCCGAGTCGACACGGGTCATCGATGTCCAGGAGGACTTCCGGCAGAGCGACACCCTGCCGCTCGTCGTCGTGTGGACCGCGCGCGAGGGTGACGGCCCGCTGCCGGGGACGGCGCGGGCGGACGCCACCGGGGCCCTGGAAGGGATCGGCGGCTCACGGCTGCTCGCCGGGGCCGTGTCCCCCGCGCTCGCCTCGGACGACGGACGCGCGCTGCGCGCGGTGGTGCCGCTGCGGGCCGATCTCGGCGACGGGCTGAAGGACGCGCTGGACGAGATCGGGGCGGAGGTCCGGACGGTACCGGGGACCACCGTCCATCTCGCGGGCCCGGCCGCGGCCCAGACGGATCTCAAGAACGCGTTCTCCGGGATCGACGGGCTGCTGTTGGGCGTGGCGCTGGCGACGGTGCTCGTCATCCTGCTGCTGGTCTACCGCAGCGTCCTGCTGCCGTTGCTGATCATCGTGGCCGCCGTGTTCGCGCTCGCCCTCGCCTGCGCGGTGGTGTACGCGCTCGCCGAACGCGGGATCGTGCGGGTCGACGGCCAGGTACAGGGGATCCTGTCGATCCTGGTGATCGGGGCGGCCACTGACTACGCGTTGCTGCTGACCGCCCGGTTCCGGGAGGAACTGGCGCACGGCGACGACCGTACGGTGGCGATGCGGGCCGCCCTGCGCCGCTCGGCCGGTCCGGTCCTGGCCAGCGCCGCCACCGTGGCGCTGGGACTGCTCGCGCTCCTTCTGAGCGATCTCACCAACAACCGGGCGCTGGGGCCCGTCGGGGCGATCGGCATCGTCTGCGCGGTCGCGGCGGCGCTCACCTTCCTGCCCGCCGTCCTCGTCCTCCTCGGCCGCGCGGCGTACTGGCCCGCGCGGCCCCACCGGGCCGACGCGGAGAAGGTGAGCGGCTCGCACCGGCTCTGGCGCCGGGTCGCCGACCTGGTGGACCGGGCACCGCGCACAGTCTGGGCGATCACCCTGGCGGCGCTGCTCGCCTGCGCGGCGTTCGCCCCGACCCTGACCTCGCGCGGGGTGCCGCTGGACGAGACCCTCGTCGGTGACGCGCCGTCCGTGACCGCGCAGGCCGTACTCGGTGAGCACCTGTCTCTTATACACATCTCCGAG
>NZ_JBHVHF010000380.1:0-6417 GCF_042800315.1 Streptomyces sp. NPDC057638 | reverse complement strand
GACAACGCTGGGGGTCCCCCCGGGCCGAAGGCCCAGGGGGAGAGGTGCCGTAGCTGTCGTCGCGGGCCCGACAAGATCGCCCGGACAGGACCTAGGGGTGTCTCAGGACCGGCGCGGCGGGCGCACCCCCCGCAGCGGCCAGTCCCCGCCGAGCGCGGTCGACAGCACCTCCTCCGACTCGCTGGGCCGCGCCCCCACGTCCGTCCGCACCGGTTCGGGACCGGCCACCACCCGGTTGGTGAGCCGCCCCAGCCCCTCCACCGCCACCTCCACCACGTCGCCCGGCCGCACCGGCCGCGAGTGGGCGGGGGTGCCGGTGAGCAGGACATCTCCGGGGACGAGGGTGATGGTGCGGGCGATGTCGGCGACGAGGTACTCCATGCCCCAGGCCATCTCATCGGTGGAACCGTCCTGGACCAGCTCCCCGTTGACGTACGTACGCAGGGACTTGCCCCGGTGGTCCCACTCCGTCACCAGCCCCGGGCCGAGCGGGCAGAGCGTGTCGGAGCCCTTGACCCGCAGCATCGAACCGGCGTCGGTGTCGCGGAAGTCATGGAGCCCGAAGTCATTGGCGATGGTGTGGCCCGCGATATGGGCCGGTGCCTCCTCCGGCGCGATGTTGCGGCAGGTCCGGCCGATGACCACGGCGACCTCACCCTCGTAGTTGAGCCAGTGGCAGCCCCCGGGGCGCACCACGGCGCCACCGTGGGCGTTGAGCGAGGAGACGGGTTTGTGGAAGTAGGTGGGCGCCGGGCCGAGGGTGGTCTGGAACTCCTCCACCCGGCTGCGGTGGTTGAGATGGACCGCGATGATCTTGGAGGGAACGACCGGCGGCAGATGCGCGGCGCTGTCGGCCGCCACCCGGCGCCCGTCCCGGGCCACCAGCCACTCCCCCTCGCGCACGGTCTCGACCACGGCACCGTCGAGCAGGATCCGTCGGTACTCGGGCATCAGCGCTCCTCTCACGCACGGGATACGGTTCCGCTCAGTCACGGAGTCACGCGTTACGGAGTCATGGAGGTCCCCGCCGCCCGGGGACCGGTCCACCCTCCGTCCGGGCGGTCGAACCAGAGGTGGATCTGTCCGGTGCCGATGGCGTTCTCGTACCCGCCGTACTGACGCGCCCGCGCGGTGCAGCGCTCCTCACCCAGCGCCCCGGCCAGCATCAGATAGTGGGCGAACCCGGCCTCCGGCCGGTACACGGCGAACTCGGGCATGGTCTCCAGCACCCGGTCGTGGCGCCCCTCCCGGAACCACTCGATCCGGCGCTGATCGGCCTCCCGGGCGCCCGCCGAGATGATGTGGGCGGGGTCGCTGGACTCATGGTCCCGCAGTTCGCGCAGTGGCCAGAAGGTGTGCGAGAGGGCACCGGAGGCGATCACCAGCACCCGGCGGCCCGGCGTGGCGGCGATCCCGTCGGCGAGGGCCCGGCCCAGCCGGAGGTGGTCCTCGCGGTCCCCGGTCTGACAGACCCCGATCCCGACCCAGCGCCGGTCGGGCAGGCCCGCGCCGAGATACCGCCAGAGGTTGACGGTGGCGTAGTGGACCGGGAGGAAGGGGTCGTCCACCGGAGTGATCCAGGTGCCGTGCTGCTCGGCGAACCGGGCCACGTTGTAGGCGAGTTCGGGATCACCGGACCAGTCGTACGGGACGCGCCGCATCCCGCGCGGCAGCTCGTCCGAGGTGAACAGGCCCGCCCGGGCCGGATGGGCGGTGATGACGAACTCGACGGTGGTGGCCCAGTGCGAGTCCAGCACCACGACGGTGTCATAGCCGTCGCCGTCGAAGACCTCGCGCCGCAACGCGCGCAGCCCGGTGACGAGGGTCAGCTCCCGCCCGTCGTTCAGCTCGCGCCGGGTCCGCTCCGGCAGGACCAGCGTCGGTACATGGGAGAGGAGCCCGGCCCCGGTGATCTCACCCATGGCCGCGCCACCCGCCCGGCGCCGTCACGGTGTTCTTGACGTCGCAGAAGAAGTCGAAGCTCCAGTCACCGCCCTCACGGCCGATCCCGGAGAGCCGGGAACCGCCGAAGGGCGCCCGCAGATCGCGGACGAAGAAGCAGTTGACCCAGACGGTGCCCGCGACCAGCCGGGCGCTGACCCGTTCGGCGCGCTCCCGGTCCCCGGTGGCGACGGTGGCGGCGAGTCCGTAGCGGGTGCCGTTGGCGAGCCGGACCGCCTCCTCCTCGGTACGGAAGGTCTGGAGCGTGAGCACCGGCCCGAACACCTCCTCCTGGACGATCTCGGCGTCCTGCGCCACCTCCGTGAGCAGGGTGGGCCGGTAGTGGAGCCCGCCGGGCAGCCCGGCGGGGCCGCCGCCGACCACGGCACGGGCCCCGGCCGCGAGGGCGCGCCGCACATAGCCGTCCACGCGCCCGTGCTGACGGGGATGGATCAGCGGGCCGATGTCGGTGCCCTCGTCCCGGGGGTCGCCCAGCCGCAGCCCCGCGACCCGTGTGGTGAAGCGGCGCAGGAAGTCCTCCGCGACGCTCTCCTCCACCAGCAGCCGGGTCGCGGCGAGACAGACCTGACCGGCGTTGTCGTACTGCTCGACGGCGAGCCTGACCGCGAGCTCGGGATCGGCGTCGGCGAAGACCAGCAGCGGCGAGACCCCGCCGAGTTCGAGGCTGACCGGGGTGAGATGGGCGGCGGCGGCCGTGGCGATGGAGCGCGCGGTGGGCACCGACCCGGTGAAGCTGACCCGGCGGATCCCGGGGTGGGCGGCGAGCGCGGCGCCCGCCTCGTTCCCGTACCCCTGCACCACGTTGAGGACCCCGGCGGGCAGTCCGGCCGCGGCGGCGATGTCCGCGAGGAGGGAGGCGGTGAGCGGGGACCACTCGGCGGGCTTGAGGACGACCGTGTTCCCGGCCGCGAGCGCGGGCGCGACCTTCCAGCTCGCGAGCATCAGCGGCGCGTTCCAGGGGGTGATCAGGGCGCACGGCCCGGCCGGGTCCCAGGTGATGTGGTGGGTGTGGCCCCGGGTGTCGAGGTCATCCCGGCCGAGGGAGAGCGGATGGTCGGCGAAGAAGCGGAAGTTGTGGGCGACGCGGGGCATGACGCCCCGGCGGTGGGAGCGCAGCAGGGAACCGTTGTCGAGCGTCTCGACGGCGGCCAGCTCCTCCAGCCGCCGCTCGACACCGTCGGCGATGGCGTGCAGCAGCCGGGCCCGCTCGGCCCGGCTGGTGGCGGCCCAGGCGGGAAAGGCGTCGGCGGCTGCGGTGACGGCGGCGTCCACCTCGGTGGCGGTGCCCCGGGAGAGCCGGGCGAGCGGGGCGCCGGTGACGGGCGATGCGTCGGTGAAGGTCTCGGCGGAGGCGACCCGGTGGCCGCCGATCCAGTGGCGGGTGTCGACGGGGGTTCCGGCGACGACGGCGGTGTGGGCGCTGGGCATCGGGCTCCCGGGGAGGACGGCGGGCGGGTCAGGAGACGCGGACGGGACGGCGGGCGCAGCGGAGGGGCGGCACGGGTCGGGCGCGGCACGGCGGGCGCATCAGCGGCGGCACGAGCCGGGCGCGGCCCCGCGGGCGCCTCACTCCGCCCCCGACGTGCCCCGCTCCAGCACCCGCCCGCCGTCCCACACCACCCCTACCTGCCGGTGGTAGGCCCCCAGCGGCTCGCGCACCTCCAGCCGGGCCAGTTCCTCCGTCGGCGCCTCGAACAGCTCCAGCTCCGCGTCCCCGCGCCAGGACGGGCCGCCTTCGACCCGGGCCGCCCCCGTCTCGACCAGTTCGTCCAGCGCCAGACCCCGGCCCTTCTCGATGGCGGGGAGCCAGCGGTGGTGGGCCATGGGGTGCGCGTTGACGAATCCGTGGTGGGGTGAGGGCTCGCGGAGCGTCACCACGGTCTGCGCCAGTCTGCGGTCGGCGGCCGCGAGTGTGGCGCCGAGCCGGGCGCCCGCCTCGATCCGGGGCGCGGGGCCGTACGGGTGGGGGCGGGTGAGGTGGATGGAGCCGAGTTTCTTGGGATAGCCCTGGTGCAGTCCCCGGGCGAGGGCGAAGTCCGTGTCCACCCAGATGTAGACACAGCGCGAGTAGGTGCGGCCCCGGTAGGAGCAGCGGACGACGACGAGGGTCTCCTTGTACTGGGAGCGGACCGGGTCGAGGAGTTCGTCCCGGGAGGCGGAGCAGGACTGCCAGTCCGCCCAGATGACGGCGACCGCGCCCGGGTCCTCGGCGGCGGGGGCGAGCGGCTCGGGCAGCAGTTCCCGTACCCGTGCCGGGTCGGTGCGGTACTCGACGGTGAGCAGATCGCCGGAGTAGTGCCAGGGCGGCGGCGGGATGAGCGAGGCGAGGCCGGTCGCCGTCTTGGGGTGGAAGTATCCGCGCGTCCTCGGCACGGCCGCTCCTCCCTGCGGAGATGGAGAAACCCAGAAGCACAGCAACACAGCAACACAGCGGTGGAGCGAGGGGCGGATCCGGTGGGATGCCGTGGCCCGCGCCATCGGGGAGTGGTTCCTCCCCGCCACCGGGGGGCGATGGCGGGGAGGTTCGTTTGAGCCCAAAAGATATCACCGGGCACCCGCGCGTCAACCCCCGCGACACTCACCGACACCCGTACCCGGAAGGCTTGTCAGGCCCACCGACGGCCCATACGTTTGACCCCAAACGGCCGTCAGGGAGCGCCGGAAGGGGAACCCGCCGTGCCCGACCACACGCCCTCCTCACCCCCCGCCCTCGCCGCCCGTCTGGCGGACGCCGGGGTCGATCTCGTCCGCGTCCTGTGGAGCGATCTCCACGGGGTGGCGCGCGGGAAGGAAGTCCACCTCAGCGAGGTGACGGCGCTCGGCAACGGTGAACTGACCTTCTGTCAGGCCCTGCTCGTCACCGATCTGGCCGGGAACCCACTGGAGCTGCCCGAGAGTTCTGGCGGCGGCTGGCCCGACGCCCGCGCGCTCGCCACGCCCCCCCGGCCCGCGCCCTCCCCCAGCCCACCGGCGCCCGCACCCGGCCCACTCCAACTCATCCGAAACGAGACCACCATGGATCTCCCGCGCTGGCTCGGTGAGGCGGTCCGCGCCCACGACCGGTGGGCGGCCGGATACGGCCCCTTCACCCCCCACCCCTCGCTCGCCGTCTCCGACTCCGCCTTCGCCGACGCCTTCGCGGAGTTCGGTGAACGGCTGACGGACAACTATCCGTTCTTCCACCCGCGCTACGCGGGCCAGATGCTCAAACCGCCGCACCCGGCCGCCATCGTCGGCTACCTCTCCGCGATGCTGGTCAACCCCAACAACCACGCCCTGGACGGCGGTCCCGCGACGGCCCGGATGGAACGCGAGGCGATCGAGGCGCTGGCCACCATGTTCGGCTTCGAGAACCATCTGGGCCATCTGACCACCAGCGGCACCATCGCCAATCTGGAGGCCCTCTACGTCGCCCGCTCGCTCCACCCGGGCCGGGGCGTCGCCTACAGCGCCGAGGCCCACTACACCCACGGCCGGATGTGCCAGGTCCTCGGCGTGGCGGGACACCCCGTCGCCACCGACGACCGGGGCCGGATGGATCTGGACGCGCTGGAGGAGACCCTGAGCACCGGCCGGATCGGCACCGTCGTACTGACCACCGGCACCACCGGCCTCGGCGCCGTCGACCGGGTCGACCAGGCACTGGCGCTGAGGGAGCGCCACGGTGTCCGGCTCCATGTCGACGCGGCGTACGGAGGGTTCTTCACCCTGCTCGCGGGCGCGGACGGCCCCGAGGGCCTGCCCGAGGGCCCCTGGCGGGCCATCGCCTCCTGTGACTCGGTGGTGGTGGACCCGCACAAACACGGCCTCCAGCCCTACGGCTGCGGCGCCGTGATCTTCGCCGACCCCGAGGTGGGGCGGTTCTATCTGCATGACTCGCCCTACACCTACTTCACCTCCGACGAGCTGCACCTGGGCGAGATCAGCCTGGAGTGCTCACGCGCGGGGGCGGCGGCCGCCGCCCTGTGGCTGACGTTCCGGCTGCTGCCGCCCACCCCCGACGGGCTGGGCCGGGTGCTGGCGGCGGGCCGCCGGGCGGCGCTGCGCTGGGCGGAGCTGATCGAGTCCTCGTCCGTACTGGAGCTCTACCAGGCGCCGGAGCTGGACATCGTCTCCTTCTTCGCGGTGACGGACCCGACGGCGTTCTCGGCGGTGGACTCGGCCTCGGAGCGCATTCTGCGGGAGGGGATGACGGACCGCGAGGACCCCGTCTTCCTGAGCACTCTGCGCGCCTCACACGCGGCACTGACGGCCCGCCACCCCACGCTCACGGCCGACGCGGACGGCGCCCGGATCCTGCGCAGTGTGCTGATGAAACCGGAGTCGGAGGACCAGGTGGAGCGGCTCCACTCCCGGCTGGAGAAGCTGGCCCACCCGGCCTGACCGCACAACACCCCCGCGACCACCGGGAGAACGCCCCTCGCCTCGAACGCGAGAGCGGGCCGCACCCTCGGG
>NZ_JBHVHF010000379.1:0-6421 GCF_042800315.1 Streptomyces sp. NPDC057638 | reverse complement strand
GCACGGCGGTGGTACGGGGACGGTCAGGCGCCCATCATGTGGACTCCGCCGTCCACATGGACGATCTCGCCCGTGGTGCGGGGGAAGAAGTCGGAGAGCAGACCCACGACACCGCGACCGGCGGGCTCCGGGTCGGCGAGGTCCCAGCCGATGGGGGCGCGGTGGTTCCAGACGTCCGCCAGCTCCTCGAAGCCCGGGATCGACTTGGCGGCCATCGACTTGATCGGACCCGCCGAGATGAGGTTGCAGCGGATGCCCTGGGGGCCGAGGTCCCGCGCGAGGTAGCGGTTGGTCGACTCCAGGGCGGCCTTGGCGACGCCCATCCAGTCGTACTTCGGCCAGGCGAACTGGGCGTCGAAGGTGAGACCGACGATCGAGCCGCCGCGTCCCATCAGCGGCAGGCAGGCCGTGGCCAGCGCCTTGTGGGAGTAGGCCGAGACCTGGACGGCGGTGGAGACGTCCTCCCAGCTCCCGTTGAGGAAGTCGAAGGCGCCCTGGGGGCCGAAGGCGATCGAGTGCACGACGCCGTCGAGACCGGAGTCGTCGCTGGAGTGCTCGCGCACCTTGGCGGCGAGGGAGTCGAGGTGCTCCTGGTTGGTGACGTCCAGCTCGATGACCGGAGCGGTCTTGGGCAGCCGCTTGGCGATGCGCTCCACCAGGCTCAGCCGGCCGAAGCCGGTGAGGATGACCTCGGCGCCCTCCTCCTGCGCCACCTTGGCGGCGTGGAAGGCGATGGACGACTCGGTGAGGACTCCGGTGACGAGAACGCGCTTGCCCGCGAGGATTCCACTCATGGCGATCAGTGACCCATGCCCAATCCGCCGTCAACGGGGATGACGGCTCCAGTGATGTACGAGGCGTCGTCGGAGGCGAGGAAGCGCACGGTGGCGGCGATCTCCTCCGGCTGCGCGTACCGGCCGAGCGGCACCTGGGTGACGATGCCCGCGCGCTGCTCGTCGGTGAGCGCCTTGGTCATGTCGGTGTCGACGAAACCGGGCGCGACGACGTTGAACGTGATGTTCCGCGAGCCGAGCTCCCGCGCCAGCGAGCGGGCGAAGCCGACCAGACCGGCCTTCGAGGCGGCGTAGTTGGACTGGCCGGGCGACCCCAGCAGCCCCACGACCGACGAGATCAGGACGACCCGTCCCTTCTTGGCGCGCAGCATGCCGCGGTTGGCGCGCTTGACCACGCGGAAGGTGCCGGTGAGGTTGGTGTCCAGGACGGAGACGAAGTCCTCCTCGGACATCCGCATCAGCAGCTGGTCGCGGGTGACACCGGCGTTCGCCACGAGCACCTCGACGGGACCGTGACGCTCCTCGATCTCCTTGTACGCCTGCTCCACCTGCTCGGGATCGGTGATGTCGCACTTGACGGCGAGGAAGCCGGACGGCGGCTCACCCGAGCGGTATGTGATCGCGACCTTGTCGCCGGCGTCGGCGAAAGTCCGGGCGATGGCGAGGCCGATGCCCCGGTTTCCTCCGGTGACGAGAACCGAGCGGCTCAACGGATCACCCTTTCGATAGCGGTCGTGGCACCACCGAAACTATCGGCACGGTCCCATCACCGGAGAATCGGGGCCTGACAGCGCTTTCATCGCCGTGCTGTCGGGACCCTACAGAATCCCGCCAGAATCCCGGCGCGCGCGACCGGAATCGCGCCCCATGATTCACTGCGGTTCTGCCGGTGCTCCACCTGGGCGCGCCCGGCCGCCGCAGCACGCCGAAGCCCGCGGGAAGGAGCGGAGATCCCTCGTTGACGTACCGCGCGGGCCCGAAGATCCACCACCTGAGATCCCTCGATCCCCCAGGACCACGGAACCGTAACCCGAGAGTCCGGCCGTCCCGATGATCCTCATGGCCCGCCGAGGAGCGCCGAGGCCCCCCGGGGAGATCCAGGGAACTGCGGGGAACCTCCAAGAGTCACGGTGGGCCGACGGCCGCGGCGGCTCCCACCGGCTCACCGCCCGACCGCCCACCGCCACCGCCGCCCCACCACCCGACCGCCTCACGGCCCGACCGCCCGGTCGCCCCGGGCAGCCGGGAGCCTCAGCACCCGAGACCCGAGCACCCGAGAAACCCGAGAAACCCGAGAAAGCGGAGGGCCCCGTGCCCCATGACATCGATCAGACATTCCTGGCGCTGCCGCTGCGCGCGCTCGCCGACGCGGCGCTGGCGCGGGCGCGGGCGCTCGGCGCGGACCACGCCGACTTCCGCTTCGAGCGGGTACGCAGTGGGGCGTGGCGGCTGCGTGACGCCAAGCCCGCCGCCTCCTCCGACACCACCGATCTCGGGTACGCCGTCCGGGTGGTTCACGGCGGCGCCTGGGGCTTCGCCTCCGGTGTCGACCTGACCATGGACGCGGCCGCGAAGGTGGCGAGCCAGGCCGTGGCGATGGCGAAGCTGTCGGCGCGGGTGATCGCGGCGGCGGGCTCGGACGAGCGGGTGGAGCTGGCGGACGAGCCGGTGCACGCGGATCGGACCTGGGTCTCCTCGTACCGGGTCAACCCCTTCGACGTACCCGACGCCGAGAAGACGGCACTGCTCGCGGAGTGGAGCGGGCGGCTGCTGGCGGCGGACGGGGTCGCGCATGTGGACGCCTCCCTGCTGACCGTGCAGGAGAACAAGTTCTACGCCGACACGGCGGGCACCGTCACCACCCAGCAGCGGGTGCGGCTCCACCCCCAGCTCACGGCGGTCGCGGTGGACGAGACGACCGGCGAGTTCGACTCGATGCGGACGCTGGCGCCGCCGGCCGGGCGTGGCTGGGAGTATCTGACCGGCACCGGCTGGGACTGGGAGTCGGAGCTGGAGTCGATCCCGGGGCTGCTGGCGGAGAAGATGCGCGCGCCGAGCGTGGAGGCCGGGCGGTACGACCTGGTGGTCGACCCGTCCAACCTCTGGCTCACCATCCACGAGTCGATCGGGCACGCCACCGAGCTGGACCGGGCGCTGGGCTACGAGGCGGCGTACGCGGGGACCTCCTTCGCCACTTTCGACCAGCTGGGGAAGCTGGAGTACGGCTCCTCGGTGATGAACGTGACCGGTGACCGCACCGCCGAGCACGGGCTCGCGACCATCGGCTACGACGACGAGGGCGTCCAGGCGCAGTCCTGGGACCTGGTGCGCGGCGGCACGCTCGTGGGCTACCAGCTCGACCGGCGCATCGCGCGGCTGACCGGTCTGGGCCGCTCCAACGGCTGCGCCTACGCCGACTCCCCCGGCCATGTCCCGGTGCAGCGGATGGCCAATGTCTCCCTCCAGCCCACGCCCGGCGGACTGTCGACGGAGGATCTGATCGGCGGGGTCGAACGCGGGATCTACGTGGTCGGCGACCGCTCCTGGTCGATCGACATGCAGCGCTACAACTTCCAGTTCACCGGGCAGCGGTTCTTCCGGATCGAGAACGGCCGGCTGGCCGGTCAGCTCCGGGACGTGGCCTACCAGGCCACGACGACCGAGTTCTGGGGCTCGATGGAGCAGGTCGGCGGACCGCAGACCTATGTGCTCGGTGGCGCCTTCAACTGCGGCAAGGCCCAGCCGGGCCAGGTGGCGGCGGTCTCCCATGGCTGCCCGTCGGCCCTCTTCCGGGGCGTGAACATTCTGAACACGACACAGGAGGCCGGCCGATGAGCCGTGTCAGCAAGCCGTACGAGCTCGTCGAGCGCGCCCTGGAGCTCTCCACCGCCGACGGGTGCGTGGTCATCGCCGACGAGACCTCCTCGGCCCATCTGCGCTGGGCGGGGAACGCCCTGACCACCAACGGTGTCACCCGGGGTCGCACCCTGACCGTCGTCGCCACCGTCGACGGCGCCCAGGGCACCGCCTCCGGCGTGGTCTCCCGGTCGGGGGTGCGGCCCGGGGACATCGAGCCGCTGGTGCGGGCGGCGGAGGAGGCCGCCCGTTCCTCCGAGCCCGCCGACGACGCCCAGCCGCTGGTCCGGGGGGTGCGGCAGGACCCGGCCTTCACCGAGGCGCCCGCCGAGACCTCCTCCTCGGTCTTCGCGGACTTCGCGCCCGCGCTCGGCGAGGCGTTCGCCCGCGCCCGGGCCGGGGCCCGTGAGCTGTACGGCTTCGCCAACCACGAGCTGACCTCCACCTATCTCGGCACCTCGACCGGGCTGCGGCTCCGCCATGACCAGCCCAACGGGACGCTGGAGCTGAACGCCAAGTCGCCGGACCGCTCCCGGTCGGCCTGGGCGGGCCGCTCCACCCGGGACTTCACGGATGTGGACCCGGGCACCCTCGACGCGGAGCTGGAGCGCCGTCTGGGCTGGGCCGAGCGCCGGATCGAGCTGCCCGCCGGGCGGTACGAGACGCTGCTGCCCCCCACGGCCGTGGCCGATCTGCTGATCTACCAGTACTGGTCGGCGACGGCCCGGGACGCGGTGGAGGGCCGGACGGTCTTCTCCCGCCCCGGCGGTGGCACCCGGGTCGGCGAGACCCTCTCCCCGCTGCCGCTGACGCTGCGCAGCGACCCGAACGAGCCGGGCCTCCAGTCGGCCCCGTTCGTCCTGGCCCACGCCTCAGGCGACGACGCGTCCGTCTTCGACAACGGTCTGCCCCTCGGCCGTACGGAGTGGGTACGGAAGGGACGGCTGGAGCATCTGGTCACCACCCGCCACAGCGCCGGTCTCACGGGGCTGCCGGTCGCGCCGGGCGTGGGGAATCTCATCCTGGACGGCGGCGGGGAGCAGTCGCTGGAGGAGATGGTGGCGGGCACCGAGCGGGGCCTGCTGCTGACCTGCCTCTGGTACATCCGTGAGGTGGACCCGGCGACCCTGCTGCTGACCGGGCTGACCAGGGACGGTGTCTATCTGGTGGAGAACGGCGAGGTCACCGGCGCGGTGAACAACTTCCGCTTCAATGAGTCCCCGGTGGATCTGCTCTCGCGGGCCACCGAGGCGGGCCGCACCGAGAAGACGCTGCCCCGGGAGTGGGGCGACTGGTTCACCCGGGCGGCGATGCCTCCGCTGCGGGTCCCCGATTTCAATATGAGTTCGATCAGCCAGGGCGTATAACCTCAAAGGTGCCCGGGTGTCTCCCGGGCACCTTTGAGGTCCGCCCGGCGGGCCCAGCACATCCGTACCCCATCCGAGGAGACACGAGAGCCGTGACGGACATCGTCGACGAGCTGCGGTGGCGCGGGCTGATCGCCCAGTCCACCGACGAGGACGCATTGCGCAAGGCGTTCGCGGACGGTCCGATCACGTTCTATTGCGGCTTCGACCCGACCGCGCCGAGCCTGCACCTGGGGAATCTGGTCCAGATCCTCACCCTGCGCCGGATCCAGCGGGCGGGCAACCGTCCGCTGGGGCTGGTCGGCGGGGCCACCGGTCTGATCGGGGACCCCAAGCCCAACGCCGAGCGGACCCTGAACGACCCCGAGACCGTCGCGGCCTGGGTGGACCGGCTGCGGGGCCAGATCGAGCCGTACCTCGACTTCGAGGGGCCGTACGCGGCGACCATGGTCAACAACCTGGACTGGACGTCCGGAATGTCCGCGATCTCCTTCCTGCGGGACGTCGGCAAGTACTTCCGGGTCAACAAGATGATCGCGAAGGAGGCGGTCGCCCGGCGGCTGAACTCCGACGCGGGCATCAGCTACACCGAGTTCAGCTACCAGATCCTCCAGGGCATGGACTACCTGGAGCTGTACCGGCGCCATGGCTGTGTGCTCCAGACCGGCGGCAGCGACCAGTGGGGCAATCTGACCGCGGGCACCGATCTGATCCACCGGGTCGAGCCCGGCGCCCAGGTGCACGCCCTGGCCACTCCGCTGATCACCAAGGCCGACGGCACCAAGTTCGGGAAGACCGAGTCGGGCACGATCTGGCTGGACCCGGAGCGCACCACTCCGTACGCCTTCTACCAGTTCTGGCTGAACGCGGACGACCGTGACGTCCCGAACTTCCTGCGGATCTTCAGCTTCAAGAGCCGCGAGGAGATCGAGGAGCTGGAGCGGCTGACGCGGGAGCGTCCGCAGGCGCGGGCGGCCCAGCGGGCGCTGGCGGAGGAGCTCACGACACTGGTGCACGGCGCCGACAACTGCGCGGCGGCGGTGTACGCGTCGAAGGCCCTCTTCGGCCAGGGCGAGCTGGCGGAGCTGGACGAGCCCACCCTGCGGGCGGCCCTCTCCGAGCTGCCGCACGCGAAGGTCGCCGAGCCCGGCCCGGTGATCGACCTCTTCGCCGAGGTCGGCCTGGTCGCCAGCAAGTCGGCCGCCCGGCGCACGGTGAAGGAGGGCGGCGCGTACGTGAACAACGTGAAGGTCACCGCCGAGGACGCCGTCGTGGCGCCGGAGGAGCTCCTCCACGGACGCTGGCTGGTGCTGCGGCGCGGCAAGAAGAACCTCGCCGCGATCGAGGTGGGCTGAGGGCGCGCCGTGACGCGGTGATCGCCGGGGGCCCGGTCCGTGTGTGACC
>NZ_JBHVHF010000378.1:0-6437 GCF_042800315.1 Streptomyces sp. NPDC057638 | reverse complement strand
CAAAGGGGCGCGTCGAGTTGTCGTGGCCGTCGCGCGGAGATCGCGAGGAACGAGCGATCGAGCACGTCGGACGCGAGACATCGACTAAAGCGCCCCGGAGGCGAAGAACCGCAAAAATATCGGGTAAGCGGAATGCAGGACTGAGGAGCGAGGGCGGCACAAGTGGTGGCGGAGCCGGAGGGTCAGCAGGAGCCGGGGCGGCGGGAGGACCGGAGAACCCCCGCTGACGAGGGGCACAGTGCCTTCACGCCGCCTCGGGGTGTGGGGCTGCCTGAGGGGCATGAAGAGGACAGCCCCACCTCGGAATTCGCCCTTCCGGAGGGAGCGTCGCCCGAGCCGCCCGCCGAACCGGAAGGGTCAGCCTTCGCCCGGCCGCGTACCTACAGCGCCCGCCATTCGCCCCCCGCCTTCACTCCCGCGCAGGGCATCCCCGAGCTGCGGCTCAGCCGGGACGCGCCCTGGCAGGACCGGATGCGCACCATGCTGCGGATGCCGGTCGGTGAGCGCCCGGTGCCGGAGGCCGTCCAGCGGCAGGAGGAGGGTGGCCCGGCCGTTCCACGCGTGCTTGACCTCACTCTCCGTATCGGGGAGCTGCTGCTCGCGGGCGGGGAGGGCGCGGAGGATGTGGAGGCGGCGATGTTCGCCATCACCCATGCGTACGGTCTGGACCGGTGCGAGCCGACGGTCACATTCACCCTGCTGTCGATCACGTATCAGCCCTCGCTCGTGGACGACCCCGTGACGGCCAACCGGACCGTACGCCGCCGGGGCACCGACTACACCCGGCTCGCGACGGTCTACCGGCTGGTCCATGACATCAGCTCGCAGGAGAGCGAGATCTCCCTGGAGGAGGCGTACCGGCGGCTCGCCGAGATCCGGCGCAACCGCCACCCCTACCCGACCTGGGCGCTCACCGTGGCCGGTGGGCTGCTCGCGGGTTCGGCGTCGGTGCTGGTCGGCGGTGATCTGCTGGTCTTCCTGGCGGCGATGGTGAGCGCCATGCTCGGGGACCGCCTGGCCTGGCTGAGCGCGGGCCGCGGGCTGCCGGAGTTCTACCAGTTCGTGGCGGCGGCCATGCCTCCGGCAGCGATGGGGGTGGCGCTCTCGCTCTCCTCGCTGGATGTGCGGGCCTCCGCCGTGATCACCGGTGGGCTCTTCGCCCTGATCCCCGGGCGGGCGCTGGTCGCCGGGGTACAGGACGGGCTCACCGGTTTCTACATCACCGCCGCCGCCCGGCTGCTGGAGGTCGGCTATCTGATCGTCGGCATCGTCGTCGGCGTGCTGACCGTGCTGTATCTGGGGCTGGCGCTCGGTGCCGGGCTCACTCCGGAGACGGCGCTGCTCGCGGTGGAGCGCCCGGAGATCCAGTTGCTGGCGGCGATGGGGCTCTCCTTCTGTTTCGCGGTCCTGCTTCAGCAGGAACGTCACACCGTGCTGTTGGTGACGCTGAACGGGGGCGTCGGCTGGGTCGTCTTCGGCGCCCTCGCCCATACCGGCGATCTGCCTCCGGTACTGGCGACCGCCGCCGCCGCGGGCCTGGTGGGCCTCTTCGCGCAGATGCTGGCCCGCTACCAGTTCGCCTCCGCGCTCCCCTATGTGACGGCCGCGATCGGGCCGCTGCTGCCCGGTAGCGCCACCTACTTCGGTCTGCTGGCCATCGCGCGGGGCGAGGTCAACCGGGGGCTGGTCTCGCTGTCCACCGCTGCCGCGCTGGCGCTGGCCATCGCGATCGGGGTCAACCTCGGTGGCGAGATCTCCCGGCTCTTCCTGCGTGTTCCCGGTGGGCCGACCCCGTCCGAACCCCGCCGGGCGGCCAAGCGCACCCGGGGTTTCTAGTGCTGTGGCCGGAAAGGTTTGCCGTGGGCCCGCGGCGTTCGGTGTGGTGCATCGCAAGGCGGAGGTCCACGGCTCGTACTGGATGTACTTGCGTGGTCCGACAACGCAGGGGGTACCCCCGGGCCGAAGGCCCAGGGGGAGAGGTGCCGTGCCGGGCGTCGCGGGCCGGTGAACCTTTCCGGTCACAGCACTAGGCCGTGTCCGCACCATCCCGTCTGTGCGACGTGCCCTGGCACGCCGTGGTGCTCACGCGCCACCCAGGAGACGCTTTCGCTCCTCGCCTCCAGGGAGGCGCGCGGCCGTGGTTCCGCTCAGCGTTTGGCGTGGCGGCCGCGCTGGGGGGTGGAGGTGCCCTCCGTCGCGGCGGCGGCGCGGGAGCGCGCCCTCAGCAGTTCGATCGCGATCGGCAGGACCGACAGCAGCACGATCAGGATCAGGATCTTCTCGATGTGCTGATGGACGAAGTCCACCCGGCCGAGCGCCGCCCCGAGCAGGGTGACCCCCGCCCCCCACAGCACCCCGCCGACCACGTTGAAGACGACGAAGGACCGGTAGTCCATCCGGCTGACCCCGGCGATGATCGGCGTGAACGTCCGCACGATGGGCACGAACCGCGCCAGCACCAGCGACTTGGGGCCGTACTTCTCGAAGAAGACATGGGCCTTCTCGACGTTCTCCTGTTTGAAGAGACGGGAGTCGGGCCGTGTGAAGAGCGCCGGGCCCACCTTGCGCCCGAAGAGATAGCCGACCTGGTCGCCGGTGACCGCGGCGACCACGATCAGCGCGCAGACCGCCCACAGGGGCAGATCGTCGAGCTTGCCGGTGGTGACCAGCAGACCGGTGGTGAACAGCAGCGAGTCACCGGGCAGGAAGAAGCCGATCAGCAGCCCGGACTCGGCGAAGACGATGACGAGTACCCCGATGAGACCGAAGGTCCCGATCAGTTGGTCCGGGTCCAGCCAGCTCGGTCCGAGGGCGAGAGGGGTCACGACGTCCAGGCTCCCAGAGTCATGGATCCGTGGGGGATCCGTATGGATCTGTGGTGTGGATCGGTGAAACGGGCGGAGGGGTGCGCGGATCCTCGGTGCCGGGCCGGGGAACGTCCGCGGCGCGGGGTCGTGCGGAGGCGGCGGGCGGCCGGGATACGCGGGCCCGCCGTCGCCCGGAGCCAAAGTTATCAACGCACCGGCCCCGGGGCTGGTTGCGCGAGCACATCCGTGCGCCCCTCTTCTCCCCGGCCCGCCGGGGGCGCTCCCGGCGCGCGAGATCCAGCGGGCGCACGCGACCTGGTGTCGCGAGAGGGACGTGTCCCATGAGGCGTGTCCCGTCTCTTTGAGGGCGTGTCCCATGAGGCGTGTCCCGCCGAACGGGCTCCTTGCGGCGCGCTCCGTCGGACATGTCCCTGGAGACGCGTGTCATCGCGCGCACCCCTTGAGACGCGTTCCGCTGGGCGTACCCCCGGAGACGTGTTCGTCCCCCGTGGGTGACGGCCCGGTCATGGGCCGCCCGTTCGGCCGCGCCGCGTTGCCGGGCCGGTTCCCCCGTACCAGCCTGGGACGGGGATGGCGAGACACACGGCACACACGGCACGCAGGACAGGCGTGGTGGGTGACGGGCGGTGAAAGGCGGCGGGATGGCACTCCACAAGGGCGCGGCACCTTCGTCGGATCCGGGGCGCGGGCGGCGCAAGCTCGCGCTCAACCCGTTCTACGGGGAGGCCAACCCGGTCAGCGGAATGACGGAGGCACCGCCGACGCACCGGCTGCCGGACGGCCCGCTACCGCCGATGACCGCCTACCGGCTGGTCCATGACGAACTGATGCTCGACGGGAACGCGCGGCTGAACCTCGCCACCTTCGTGACCACCTGGATGGAGCCACAGGCCGGGGTGCTCATGGACGAGTGCCGGGACAAGAACATGATCGACAAGGACGAGTACCCCCGGACGGCGGAGCTGGAGCGCCGCTGTGTGGCCATGCTCGCCGACCTGTGGAACGCGCCGGAGCCGACCGCGACCGTGGGCTGTTCCACCACCGGGTCGAGCGAGGCCTGCATGCTCGCGGGGATGGCGCTCAAACGCCGCTGGAGCGCGAGGAACGCCGACCGATACCCCGCCACCGCCCGGCCCAATCTCGTGATGGGGGTCAACGTCCAGGTCTGCTGGGAGAAGTTCTGCACCTTCTGGGAGGTGGAGGCCCGTCAGGTCCCCATGGAGGGCGAGCGCTTCCACCTCGACCCGGAGGCCGCCGCCGCGCTCTGCGACGAGAACACCATCGGCGTGGTCGCCGTCCTCGGCTCGACCTTCGACGGCTCCTACGAGCCGGTCGCCGACCTCTGTGCGGCGCTGGACGCGCTCCAGGAGCGTACGGGACTCGACATCCCCGTCCATGTGGACGGGGCGTCCGGCGCGATGGTCGCCCCCTTCCTCGACCCGGACCTCGTCTGGGACTTCCGGCTGCCGCGCGTCTCCTCGATCAACACCTCGGGCCACAAGTACGGGCTGGTCTACCCGGGCGTCGGCTGGGCGCTGTGGCGCTCGGCGGCCGAGCTCCCCGAGGAGCTGGTCTTCCGGGTCAACTACCTCGGCGGCGACATGCCCACCTTCGCCCTCAACTTCTCCCGTCCCGGGGCGCAGGTCGTCGCGCAGTACTACACCTTTCTGCGGCTCGGCCGGGAGGGCTTCCGCGCGGTCCAGCAGACCGCCCGTGACGTGGCCCTCGGGCTCTCCGCGCGCTTCGCGGAGCTGGAGGAGTTCCGGCTGCTCACCCGGGGCGACGAGCTGCCGGTCTTCGCGGTCACGACGGCGCCCGGGGTCACCGCCTTCGACGTCTTCGACGTCTCACGGCGGTTGCGGGAGTCCGGCTGGCTGGTGCCCGCCTACACCTTCCCGCCGAACCGGGAGGACCTCGCCGTCCTGCGGGTGGTGTGCCGCAACGGCTTCTCCGCCGACCTGGCGGCGCTGCTCCTGGAGGATCTGGGCCGGGTGCTGCCGGAGCTGCGCCGTCAGGCGCACCCGCTGACCAGGGACCCGGCCATGGCGACCGCCTTCCACCACTGAGGCCCGCACCGCGCCGCCGTCTACTCGCGGTCCCCCGGGTGCGCCGCTCCGGTCGCGTACGGGTTCTCCTCCCCCTGCTCCAGGACCGTGATCTGGGGCTCCCCCTCCCCGGCGAAGGTGTAGGCACCGCCCTCGATGCGCCGGATCAGCCCCTGGGTCCACTCCGCGCCGAAGTCGGCGGACGCCACCCACAGGTTCATGATCTCGCCGATGTGCCCGAGGGACTCGGGACCCTCCTCCGGTGTGTAGTACTCGGTCACGCTCGACCGCCAGCCCTCCATCCCCCGCACCCGCTCCTTGAGCAGCGCCACGGCCTCCGCCCGCTCCAGTGCGACGATGAACCCGACTCCCGACGACAGGACGTCCAGCTTCTCGTCCCAGGCCGTCAGCGCCTCCCGCAGCAGCCGGAGGAACTCCTCCTGCCCGGCGTCGGTCATCTCGTACTCGGTACGGGGTGGACCGCCCGCTGTCGACGGGGCGATCTCATGGACCCGCAGCAGCCCCTGCTTCGCCATCTGCTTCAGCGCGTGGTAGATCGAGCCGGGCTTGGCGTTGGACCATTCGTGCGCGCCCCAGAACTCCAGGTCGTTGCGGACCTGGTAGCCGTGCGCGCGCCCGTGCTGGCGTACCGCGCCGAGGACCAGCAGACGGATCGCTGACATGAGGCACTCCCCATCACTCGCTCATCAAGTTTGATTAATCTACTCAACTTTGACTAGGATGTCATCATGACCGAGAAGACCATTCCGCTTCTCCCCTGCCGAACCGAGCTGATCCAGTCCGTGGTGGATTTCTACACGGCACTCGGCTTCGAGACGACATTCCGCCAGCAGAGCCCCTACGCGTACGTGGTCGTCGAGCGCGGCCCCGTCGAGTTCCAGTTCCTGGGCATGAAGGAGTACGACCCCTCCGCCTCCTACTCCGGCTGCTACCTCCTCACGGAGGATGTCGAGACCCTGCACCAGGCGTTCCGGCGCGGTCTGAAGGAGGCGTACGGACGGATCCCCACGCGCGGCCTGCCGCGCATCGGACCGCTCAAGGACATGTCGTACGGCGTACGGCAGTTCCTGATAACCGACCCGACCGGCAACTCCATCCGTGTCGGCCAGAAGATCAGCGAGGACCAGCACCACCGGCCCGCCCCCCGGGAGACCTTCGCCAAGGCGCTGCACACGGCCGACCTCTACGTCGACTCCAAGGAGGATCTGAAGGGCGCGGCGAAGATCCTCGACCGGGCGCTCGCCCTGACGGACGAGACGCCGACGCCCGTGCAACTGCTGCGGATGCTGGTCCTGCGCGGGGACATCGCCCAGCGCGAGGGCGAGAGGGAACGGGCGGGGGCGCTGCTCACCCGCGCCGGGGAGGTGCGGCTGAGCGACGCGGAGCGCCAGGAGGCTCGGGACGCACTGGCCCGGCTGGCGGATCTGGAGGACTGAGGGGCCAGAGAAGCCGGTGGCCGTCAGAGGTCCGTGGGACGGGTGAGGCGTGGGCGCGTTCCGCGCGGACGGGCACCGGACAGCGATGCGGCCCCCGGAGAGATCTC